>NZ_JAMPKG010000017.1:0-133808 GCF_039962015.1 Trichocoleus sp. AS-A1
ACAACTGACCCAGAAACTATGCCGGAGAATTCTACTTCTTTCGTAATGACAAATCTTCAAGGTAATCTCAAGAAAACTTTAGGCGACTTATATGGATTAAGAACCTGGGTAGAATATGGTTTCCGACAGTGTAAACAGGAACTAGGTTGGACAGATTATCGGTTCACGAATTTTCAACATATTGAGAGGTGGTGGGAAATTATTTTTTGTGTTTATACAATGATTAGCTTCAACTCTCCAGCATTTTTAAGATTAAAACAATCTCGTCAAATTGAGACTGAGGTACAAGAAAATCAGAAGATTAATTTTTCTAATCATCAACAATGGAATCATCAATGTGGATGGAAGAATACTTTAAATAATCTCCGTCTAATTATCCAACCACTTTTGCTATTTTGGTTGATTTATCCCTGGCTAGATATTTTACCCAATTCTAAGTTATTGCTGGGATTTAATCATTTAATTGCTGCAATGAATCAATTTAAACCCGGTTTGGCTTCTGGATAATTTAACTGATTTACTACTTGCTTCCCCGGAAAGTGACAGAAAAGGGATAAAAGAACAGAAAAGTTGACGAAGTGTATCGTTAAGAAGTTAGTTGTAAGGAGTAGTAATGAGAGTCCCAGGTCCCGTTGTCGCATCCGAGCAAAAAGCAACTCACCAACTCTCAACCCTGCGGCGCTTTTTACGATATCTCAGACCCTATCGGAAAGAAATTCCCATTGCCTTAACCTTAGTAGCGATTGGGGCTGCAACGCAATCCATTGGCCCCTTCTTGATTGGTTGGTCTATTGACAATCTGATTACGCGGGGAAATCTGCGGGGATTGTTATTGATGTTGGGGGTACTGGGACTGATCTACATCCTCGGTGTTTGGGCAATTCGAGGACAGATTATGCGCGTGGGTTCGATCGTGCAGCGCGTACTGGCTCAACTGCGGCAAGATATTTTTATCAAAATCCAAAGCCTTCCGATCAGCTTTTTCGATCGCAGCGAAGCGGGTGATTTGATGAGCCGCTTGCTGAATGATGTGAATACAGTGAATCAAGCATTTGGACAGACGATTGCCCAAATGTTGGGCAACACGTTCAGCTTAATTGGCATTATTATTGCCATGCTCTCAATCGATCTGAAACTTGGTTTGCTGAGCAATTTAGCGGTGCCATTGATGATTTTCACGACTGGCTTGTTTTCCCGCTGGGCAAGAGCGAGATTTCGCGTCACGCGGCAGACAATCGGCGATCTTTCCGCCAAGCTAGAAGAAGGGATCAGCAGTGTCCGGGAAGCACAAGCATTTAATCGCATCCAACTCAATATTGAAGAGTTTGATGTTGTCAACGCAGCCAATCGCGATGCCAACGTTGAAGCAGTGGCAATTACGGCTGCATTTTTGCCGTCGATTGACTTTCTCAATACATTAGCTACCGCCGCAGTGCTGGCGTATGGAGGCTATCTGGCGGTAACAGGAGCCGCAACTGTGGGGGTGGTGACTTCCTTTTTACTCTACGTTCAGCAGTTCTTTCGCCCTATCCAAATTCTCAGCCAGTTTTACACCCAAGCTCAATCGGCGATGGCAGGTTTGGAGCGGATTTTTCTGCTATTAGATGAACCTTCGCAACTGAATGATGCACCGAATGCGACTGAGATGCCGCCTATTCAGGGTGAGGTGCGATTTGAAGCGGTGACATTTGGCTATACCCCTACTCAACTCGTACTCAAAGGGGTGAATCTGCACGCTCAACCGGGACAGATGATTGCATTGGTGGGACCAACTGGAGCGGGTAAAAGTACGATTATTAACTTGATTCTGCGCTTCTACGATGTGTCTGGCGGCGCAGTTAAAATTGATGGGATTGATGTGCGGAGCGTGACGCAGGCGAGTTTGCGCCGTCAAATTGGCATTGTTTTACAAGACAATATTTTGTTTAGCGGTACAGTTGCAGAAAATATTGCTTTCGGCTGTCCCCACGCCACGCAAGCCGATATTGAAGCAGCGGCGCAATTAGCCAATGTGCATGAATTTATCATTTCCTTGCCGCAAGGATACGCGACTCAATTGGGAGAACGGGGTGCGCCTCTGAGCCAAGGACAGCGCCAGCTGGTAAGTATTGCGCGTGCTGTATTAATTAACCCCCGAATTTTGATTCTGGATGAAGCTACCAGTAGTATTGATACTCGCACAGAAGCGCTGGTGCAGGATGCGATCGCGCGTCTACTCCAAAGTCGCACCAGCTTTGTGATTGCCCACCGCCTCAGTACAGTAACGCAAGCCGATCAAGTGTTAGTGATTCAGCAAGGACAAATTGTGGAACGAGGTACTCACGCAGAACTCATCGCTCAACAAGGTGTCTATGCCAATCTCTATGCACTTCAACTGGGTGCAAATTCTACTCAATAGGGTGGTGCAAGGATGCTGGTTAAAACTTAGCGCGATCGCACTCTGCTCAATTACCGCCGATAACCAAAGAACCTGCGGTGAAAGTCGATACTACACCATTTCCTCTAGTTCTTTACCCTTGGTTTCTTTAATCAGCAGCAGCACGAAGAACAAGGAAATCGCCGCAGCAGTCGCATACAAGCCATAGGCAAAGCCTAAACCCACATCCTTGAGAGGGGGAAAGGTCGTGGACACCGCAAAGTTGGCAATCCACTGAGCCGCAGCAGCGACGGATAGTGCCGCCCCGCGAATCCGATTGTTAAACATCTCCCCTAGCATCACCCAAACGACGGGTCCCCAAGAGAAGCCGAAGCAGAAGACGTAGAGGTTAGCAGCTAGCAAGGCAATGATGCCAGAGTTTCCGGTTAGGGAGGGGTTCCCGGCGGCATCTAGGGGCGCACTGCCAAAAGTTGCCGCCAGCGTTCCTAGGGTAAGAGTCATGCCCAGAGAACCCAGGATCAGCAGAGGTTTGCGTCCAAACTTGTCCACGAAAGCGATCGCGACTAGCGTTGTCACAATATTGGTGATACTGGTAATCACCGTAATCCACAGCGAATCCTTCTCGGAAAAGCCTACCGCCTGCCACAGGACGCTGCTGTAGTAGAAAATCACGTTAATTCCTACCAACTGTTGCAGAATAGATAACCCAATACCAACCCAGACTATCGTGAGTAAGCCATGCCGACCCATGAGATCGGACAGTTGAGGTTTGCGCTCCCGCGATACCGTCTGCCGAATCTCCTGTACTTTAGCCTCAACATCTCCACCCAAAACCTTTGCCAAAACCGAAGCCGCTTCTGCGTCCCGTCCTTGAGCCACCAAGTAGCGGGGTGATTCTGGAATCCTCAGTGCGCCTATTCCATAGGCAATGGCAGGTGGGATCTCAGTCCAGAACATCCAACGCCAAGCAGGTATCCCGAACCAGAAGGGCGCTTCGGCGGAACCCGCAGCGACAGCGATGAAGTAGTCGCACAGCAAGGCGATGAAGATCCCGGTCACGATCGCAAGTTGTTGCAGAGAACCCAGGCGTCCGCGCAGGTGTGCAGGGGAGACTTCAGCAATGTAGGCGGGGGCGATAACGCTCGCAGCACCAACTGCTACCCCGCCCACCAATCGCCAAACCATGAAATCCCAAATATTAAAGGCAATACCAGAACCCACGGCGCTGATCAAAAACAGAATAGATGCGACGATCATCGTTTTTACCCGCCCGTAACGATCGGCGATCTGTCCGGCAAAGAAGGCTCCCACCGCCGAACCCAAAAGTGCGGAGGAAACGGCAAATCCCGTTGCCACACTACCGGCTTGAAAATCTTTTCCTAAAGCGGCTACCGCACCATTAATTACGGCAGTATCAAAACCAAATAAAAAGCCGCCAATCGCAGCTACCAGCGCCAGCATCAGCACATAGGATGTGCTGGCTTTAGGCATAACAGGTTTGTTGTGAATAGTCATTTGTTAATCTCTAAGTCAAACGCAAATGCAAAGCTAAATTGATTTCGATTTGCTCATCCATACAAACTTTGAAACGCAAAGCCTGCCAAGCGATAGCCAGCAACCTATCGTGGTAGCTGTCTATCGCTTGGCGATTACCTCCAGTACGTTGCGCGATCGCTTATGTACTACGGCAATTTCTACTTTTGTGAACTCCGGAGACAACGATCGGATTGTTCTCCTGGTTCAGCTTCGATAGCTAGTCTGTGTTTAATGTGAGAAATGGGATAAACCGGGTTATCAGAAAGATGTAAATTTATTTCTCACCATGAGAACATTGTTTGATCCTACCTTCTGACTAGCATCAATCTTTAGGATTAAACCTACGAAAACGTAAGAAACTGTAAGATTTAGCAAATAAACTTAACATAAATGCCTGATTAAGAGTAAATATCCCAAAATATAGGAGCGTCAGGTTGTAAATAGTATTTAAGAGCGATCGCAAGGAGAGTTATCTAGAAGCAAATTGACAGACTACACGACCTGTGAAAACACATTCATGTACCGGATGCGATCGCAAGTGTCACCGAATCAAATTTCTCTTCACCATCAGTCCGCTCACCAGTGCGTTTTGCGGTAACATTAAGCACTCCCTAGATTGCTGATATCGTTGATTTCAGTTTCATTTCATCCCTAATCGCTCCAAAATCCGTTTGCTGGGCTGAAGGGTGTTCCTCCACCTTACGCCAGTATCCCAAGTTTAATTAATAACCTTTTTCAGTGAAGCTTACACAAAAATACGGTAAATCTTGCGTAAAGCTACGCTTTCACTGACAAATTTGGGGTATTTTTTGTCTAACAGATACAAGTCTAAATCTATGGGAGGAGCCTTATGAAAATTAAAACTTTTACATTTAAACCATTCATCAAGCTACTGAACCTGTCAGCTTTAATCACTTTAAGTACCGCTGCCATTTTAGACCTTGGAGCTTCTGGAGCAGATGCTGCCTTATTAATTGGTAATACTAAAACCAACAATGTAGTGCGTTATGACGATAAGACAGGAAAGTTTTTGGGTGATTTTATTGCCCCTGGTAGTGGTGGCTTATCTAACCCAGATGATTTAGTATTTGGTCCTGATGGAAATCTCTATATCAGCAGTGGTAGTAGTTCTACAGGACAGATATTGCGCTACAACGGCAAGACAGGTGCATTCATCGATATATTTGCTTCAGGGGGAAATCTCACTCGTCCCTATGGTATGGTATTTGGGCCTGATGGCTATCTTTATGTGAGTAGCTTTCTTACAGACACAATCCTACGCTATAACGCTACGACAGGCGCATTTGTAGATGTATTTGCTTCAGGAAATGGCTTACCTGGTGGTTTAAACGGCCCAAATGATTTGTTGTTTACACCTGATGGTAAGTTGCTCGTTTCTACTCAGGGTAGCGTTGCCATTCCTGGTGATGCTAACACAGATGGCATCATTTCACCTGGAGAGTTTGTTCCTGACTTTAGCCAGGGACTTCCCAGTCAAATATTGAGTTATGACATTAAAACAAAACAGTCTACTGTTCTAGTAGATTCAGCTACTCCACTTCCCAACAGTTTTAACTTCGTCAGTTTTTTGGGTCTAGCACTTAGCCCCAAGGGAGATTTGTTCGCAACTGACTTTGCAAATGGACTTCGGGCTTATGACATTAATTCAGGAGCATTAAAAGCGACCATTCCAACTGACTATACTTCAATCCCTGGAGGTTTTAGCAATAACTTTATTGGCAATCTGACTTTCATTGGAAATACCCTCTTTACTGTTGGTTTTGACTTTACCAAAAACGATTATGGAGCGATTCTACGATATGACAGCGTAACAGGGAATGCTCAACCTTCGGCAGGTAATCAAGGTGCAGTCTTTGTCTCAACTAACAGTAATCTTCAGCGTCCAATTGGCATTACATCAATTGCATCTGTACCAGAACCAACAGCTACGATAAGTTTCTTTGCATTTGGTACATTCTGCGCGATCTTTCTCCGGAAGTCCAAGCGGAAAAACCACTGCTTGCACGCAGAAGATACAGTTATCAATTAACGAGATAGTAGCACTCGTGAAGGTATGACAACTGATGTCTTCACGGGCGAATTCAAGTGCCTTCATTTTACGCGATCGCCTTTATGGATGCTGTTGGGTTAAAAATGATTTGCATTTGCACCCAATGGAACTTCGTTTCGAGCATCTTTGAGCAATTCGGCAATTGCAGATAGGTGTTGGGAAGTTAGCGATCGCGCTTTGTGTAAAGTCAAAGTAAAAAACTGCCGTACCTTCATCATGGAAGACAAAGCAGTGAAAAAAATAGGTTTGTAATCAGTAGAGATTGTTATTCTATCCTTTGACTGTAGCTTTCTGTTGGTGTTTGCGCTTCAGTACAGAACCAGCACCTAATCCACTAAGCACTAATAGACCCAAGACAGAACCAGGTTCAGGGACAGAGCTAGTTGGCTGGTTTAGACTGATAGAGTAACTGCCACTGCTTTCCCCATTATTGTTATAAGTAGGGCCAGAGCTGGCAAAGTTGGAAAAGGATGATATTCCTAAGAAGTAGTTACCAGCATCCAGAACCTCGTTGAGAGTGGACTGGAACAAAAATGACGGATAAATCGGCGCAAAAAAAGTATCGTCGTTCTGAGCGAGTAGTGTGCCTGACGAATCAAACAGTTGCAGTATGGTATCGAAGATTGCACCACCAACTGTTGTAGCGTTGAATAACCCGCCGCTCCAAGAGAAAGAGAAAAGGTCGGCATCATTGGATGGAGAGATAGTTCCTTGGATGACATTAATGCCCTCGCCAACATTTTGGGCAGTATTTAAAGTCTGACCTGCATCGCCGGATTCAAAAAAAGTCGCAGCCTGTGCCGTTCCCCCTATTCCCACAATAAGTGCGGCTCCGACGGTAGTTATCGATAATTTATTCAGCAAAGTTGAGGTATTCATAAAATTCGTTACTTCAAAAAAATTGAAGTTGATAGTGTAGATATTGATGTGAAATTTACTGGGGCGATCGCTTCATTCCGCTTGCAGCAATCCATGCGAACTCTTTCCTTACCTCCAAAAAGTTGTTGAAGGGTAAGGGCGATCGCCTGAATTTTCGTATCTGTCTATAGCCGATGAAAGTTATTTAAGTAGAGCTTTAACTTGCTCTTGAATATTGAGTTTTTGCTTGATTGCTTGTTGAGTAAACTATGGCGTACTTTCCCTAACAGCTGCAATGTTTTTCGCGCATCTTTACCGAAAAATTACATACTTGCATATAGGTTTTGACTATACACACGCGAATTATTTAGCCCAATGGCAAGCTCCACAAGGCTTTTATGCGTGTTAATATTTAGGACTTTGATAGGAAAATTTAAAGTTTATGTGAAGTCTCAGTAAAAACTCGTAGTTTAGGCAAGCGCACTTTAATGTATTTACTGAGCGGGGCGACCGCACATAAACCCTCACTCGCCTTTCTAGCGGGATCGTGTAAGACAAGGATGATGTAAACAGCAGGCGCGATCGCACTTACGGAGCGAGTTGGAACAAAAACGATAGCTCCAACTGCCTCTGGGAAAGGATTTAGATGAAGGCGATCGCTAATAATAATGTTTGATAGAGCGTAGTCCGTAATTCTACTTAGGATATCCTGACGCTTCAGCTTTGCTAATACAACAATTCAAGATTACTGATTGAATGATTCCTGTTAACAATCAATTTTTCAGTAGATATAAATACCTGTAAACTATTAATCGTTCATTTCATCACTAGGCTAAGCGATCGGATAGCTAACTTATCATTCAAACTTATGAAATTGCATTTCATCCCTAGAGGTTGGTGGCGATCGCTCAAGTATCTCTTGTTACTGTTTCTGGCATCATTCATCACAGTATTGCTGGCTGGCAACCCCATCTCTGCGATCGCGCAAAGCCCAATGCCACCAGAAGCAATCGAGCAAATCCCAACACCAGAAGCCACCCCTCAGAAACGTTTTCAGGAAATTCGCGGGGTTTGGATGACCAACAATGACAATAAAATCCTCAGAGATCGCCCCAAGCTGCAAAATGCTGTCAGTCAACTGGCGCAGCTAAACTTCAACACGATCTATCCTGTAGTGTGGAATTCTGGCTATACGCTTTACGAGAGTGCCATAGCAGAACGGGAAGGCATTCAATCTTCTGTCAGCAAAGGTCTACAGGGACAAGATATCATCGCTGACTTAATTGCCCAAGCCCATCGCCAAGGCTTGCTAGTGATTCCCTGGTTTGAGTTCGGTTTCATGGCTCCCCCGCTCTCGGAACTGACATCAAATCATCCTAATTGGATTACGCAACGGCGGGATGGTAGCCAAACTTGGATTGGCGCTGCGGGTGAGGTTGTGTGGCTTAATCCCTTCCATCCAGAGGTGCAGCAATTTATCACCGATCTGGTGCTGGAAGTCGTCACTAAATATGATGCCGATGGTATTCAGTTTGACGATCACACCAGTTTGCCCAATGAATTTGGCTACGATCGCTACACGCTTGCCTTGTACAAACAGGAAACTAAGAAAGATGCGCCTTCCAATCCCAAAGATCCTGCATGGGTGCGCTGGCGTGCAGATAAAATTACGGCATTCATGACACAACTCAATAAAGCTGTAAAAGAGAGAAAAACCAACGCAATTTTCTCCGTTGCTCCTAATCCCTACGTCACTGCTTACAATACTTATCTGCAAGATTGGTTGAATTGGGTGCGAAAAGATATTGTGGACGAGTTAATTGTGCAAGTTTATCGTCCCAATCTGCAAAGTTTTCTCGACCAGCTGACCCGCCCGGAAATTCAAGAAGTGCAACAAAAAATTCCAACTGGAGTTGGTGTTCTCACAGGCTTGAGAAATAAGCCTGTTTCGATGCGACTGATTCAATCTAAAGTACGGGCAGCTCGCGATCGCGGCTTAGGCGTAACTTTCTTCTATTATGAAAGCCTTTGGGACGATGCACCAGAACCCAGAGCAGAACGGCAATCTAATTTTCAAAATCTCTTCAACTTCCCGGCTTCCCGCTTTGCGATCAGATAACTTGGGGATCCTTAACTAAGCGATAGCTTCGCTTGCGCCAAGGGCGAACGCGTGCTTCTCCTCTATGCACTAAAAATTCATCTATCCGAGCGATCGCCTGCGTGAATGAAGCAAGCGATCGTTTTTTGCTGTCAACGTATCAATAAAACTGATTACTTAAATTGCTTATTCTTATGAATTAGAGGTTCCATTTTGATCGCGGAAAAGATAAGGTTGATGTAATGTTAAAATTTCATGACATTTGTTAACGCAGGAGAATATTTTTCATGTTAGATGAGGTTTTTTGTCATGCTTCTGCTCCTATGAAAGCGAATTATGGCATCAATAGCCTCTTTCCGTAGATTGAATAACAGCATTTAAGTTTGCTATAGCAATACAGTTAAATTGCATAATTTATATATTTATCTGAATCATAGCTTGCAAATTTTAGATAAATTTGCAAGCCACTCGGAGTGCTTTTTCATGACTAATTTTACTGAATTTACTTTCTTTTTAAAACAAAAATAACGATGAGAAGTTATCTGCCTAAAGGGCGAAATTATCGCACCATTCTGCCTCAGTTAAATTACAAAAGTATTCGTTTGAGAGTAGACAATTACTGCTTAAAAATACGCGGTAGTAAACGTGCAGTTCCTTTAGAGAGACCCGATCATAGGCATATTCTGTGGAGTTCGCTGGGTAGTTTCATCGGCATTGCAGCCACAGCTTATTTATCGGTGAAAACTGGCGCTCCTCTACTAATGGCTCCCTTTGGTGCTACCAGCGTCTTGATTTTTGGTGTACCTGATAGTCCCTTAGCACAACCGCGTAATGTAATCGGCGGTAATTTTATCGCGGCTCTAGTTAGCTTGACGATTTTGCATCTTTTTGGTGCGGAACCCTGGGCGATGGGAATGGCTGTGGCAACTGCTATTGGCATGATGCAGTTCACAGGGACATTGCATCCACCTTCGGGAGCTGTTGCATTAGTCGTAATGATGACGAAGGCACAGTGGCAGTTTCTGCTAACCCCGGCACTTGAAGGTTCTATTATTTTGGTACTCTGTGCAGTAGTTTTTAACAATCTTGCTCAAGACAGGACGTATCCTAAGCACTGGTTTTGAGCAGTCTGAATCTCTACATGAGTAGTGGTAGGAAGGGTCGGGTTAAGTAAGGATCGGAGGTTGATTAACCTCCGATTTTTTGCGTAGGGGCTTTTCTTGTGCCATTCTTCTACTGTTTGACCCTAAGATAGCCTTCCCTAAGAAGGATCGTCTATAAATCAGCGCCGTCCCTCTGGCAGAGGATCTAGATGAAGGCGATCGCTAATATTTGTAGTGGGTTGTGGAAAGTCTGGGTTAGGTGAAATAGCACTTTACTTACTTCTGCTGGGTTGAGTAGTTTGGAGACTTGAAGCTATGCGCTGGGAATTCGGTCGTAAAAGCAGCAACGTTGAGGACAGACGCGGGGGTGGGGTTTCTGGGCCTGTGGTAGGGGGCGGGATTGGGACAATCCTTCTGGCAGTGATTGTTGCTCTCTTGGGGGGCGATCCCGGTGCAGTGTTGCAACAAGGACAAGAACCAGCGCCAAGCGATCGCACTTCTTCCCAGTCTCCTCGAACACAATCATCTGCTGCGAACGATCGCATGGCTGATTTCGTTTCGGTTGTCTTGGCGGATACGGAAGATACATGGGGTACGCTGTTTCGCCAAAACGGAGAAAACTATGTCGAGCCGAAGTTAGTTCTCTTCTCAAATTCGGTACAGTCGGCTTGTGGTTCTGCAAGTTCGGCAGTTGGGCCATTTTATTGCCCCGCCGATCAAAAAGTCTACATTGACTTAAGTTTCTATCAGGATTTGAAGTATAAGCTCAACGCACCCGGAGACTTTGCCCAAGCGTATGTAATTGCTCACGAGGTTGGGCATCATGTGCAGAATTTAATGGGAATTTCGAGTAAAGTTCGTACATTACAGCGTCAAGCTAGTCGCGCTGAGGCGAATCAACTTTCAGTCAGGTTGGAGTTACAAGCAGACTGTTTTGCTGGCATCTGGGCGCATCATGCCAATCGTTCCCGACAAATTCTGGAGGAAGGCGACGTTGAGGAAGCGCTGAATGCTGCTAGCAGTATTGGCGACGATCGCTTGCAGAGTCAGTCTAAAGGGCATGTTGTCCCGGATTCTTTTACTCACGGTAGTTCAGCGCAGCGAGTCCGCTGGTTCAAGCGGGGGATTCAGACAGGCGAACCTGCACAATGCAATACCTTTGCAGCAGCAAATCCCTAGCAAAATATGGTGTTGGAAGTATAGTAGGAAGCGATCGCATTCTTGATGAAGCTAGAGCGATCGCTATATTTTATTCATGGTTGCGATCGCCTGCCAATCCCAAAATTTCTCATATTGGATTTAACCGTTGCTCGGGTCTTTGGATGGCTTAGAGTCGGTTGATAAGTGATGAATGCGTTAATATGTGCGATCGCACTCAACAAACACAAGATAAATGCGATTGCGTCTTCACCTCCACTTGCGATCGCAATGGGGTGATGCTCAAACGAAAAGTTACCATAATATTGAAGAAGTATCCGCCGTCTACTTTGAAAGATTAGGTTCTACAACATTTGGGAAACTTTGAAAATTGCGCCGCACCCAGTCCATACCCACCTCATTATTGAGTTTAATTTTCTGAGGCGTATTTGGATAAATCTTACCCAAAATCTCAGCATCTTGATCGACTACTACCTTGCCAAACTTGAGATATGTCCTGCCAAATAGCTTAAAAGCAGGGTACTTGGCTTGACCAAATAGCAAAATGTAAGTCCTTGTGCGGTTCTCGGCTTCTGGGACAAAGATGTGACACTGGACTGCTTTACCTAATGGCATTTCACCATGAAAAATCACGAGAGATGGGAAGTGGTTTTCCAGGTGGGCTTTGATAGTGGTCGGGAGTAGGAATAAATCGAGTTTTCTCAGCTTTTCTGCCAAGCTGTAAGGGGCGGTAGGCAGATCATAAAACGCATGGGAATGATGCCCATTGTCAATAAATTGATGAAATTCCACATTGGTAACTCGGAATAATTCCTGGTGAGTACCGTTTTGGTGATTATAGTCGTGCATATTCAGCAACATAGTCAGCAAATCGGTCTCTACACTTGTATCTGCGGTATGCCCGACAAAGTAGTAGGTATCTGCAATGTCATTCAGGACTGCGGGAATCGGCACTTTTGGCTCGTATCCGCCGTAAGACCAGATGAAATCTCCTTGAATTGTTAACTCTAACGGTTTCAGTTGAGGCAACGTTTTCTTTTCTGTTCCCGGCAAAACGGTGCATCCTTCTGAATCAAACGGCAAGGCATGAAACGGGCAGACGACAGTACTCGTACCATCCGTGTGTGCTTCGCACCATCCTTCTGACAACATTGCTCCCATGTGAGGACAGGCATTGGGCAGGGCATGGATTCCTCCAGCAGCGTCTTTCCACATCACATAATCATTACCATACAGAGAAATCTTCCGAGGTTGGTTCACTACCAACATCGACTTGTGCGCCAACAACCAAGGCGCACCGAAAAGCATAGACTGCATAATGTTCTCCGGTAGAGATAAAATTGTGAATAATCCGTCGTGTTTTCAGAATATGACAGAATATTCACATTCGTCAAGAAGTCTGCGCCGTCAACCCAAACAGCAGCGAGGTAAAGAACGGGTCGAAAAAATCTTGGATGCAGCAGCGGCAGTGTTTGACGAAGTGGGCTATGAAGCGGCAACCACCCATCTGATTGCAGCCAAAGCGGGGACGGCAATTGGGTCTTTGTATCAGTTTTTTCCCGATAAAGCTGCCATTTTTAAGGCGATGGAATTACGCCATACCGAGCGGGTTAAGGCCTTGTGGTCAAGCGCAGATACACCAGAGATGGTTCGATTACCACTCCGACAGATGATCAAGGGATTGGTCAGCGCGATCGCAGAGATGTTTGAACAGCCTGTTTCACGGGTGGTGTTTGTGCAGTTTTTTATATCCCGCGAAATTTTCCAGTCGATCGATGAAAGCATGACCCAGGAAGCAATTGACTTTATGGCTGGTCTCTTAAAGCAAAGAAATTCGGCATTAAGTAAGGCGCAATGTAGTCTATTGGCAGAGGTTTGCGTCCACAGCAGTAATGCTGTCATTCTGTCGGCACTTCGGAACCCAGATCAACAACATCGTCAAGAGTTGGTGCAGCAGATTGAGGACTTGTTGGTGTCATATTTAGAGCCGTATGTAGGGAACGCTCAGTTGGACAATGTAATGAAAGTAATGAAGTGTCTCCATTGTCAATCGGAGCAGCTATCTAAAAACGGGTATCGAAGGGGGAAGCAGTGCTATCGCTGTAAGGAATGTGGGAAACAGTTTGTGGAGAATTCTCAGCGTTTCTGACCCCCGTTCGCTAGCAGTATCAATCGCCCTGACTTCACACCCAAAAAAAGCGATCGCTTTCTTTATTCATGGTTGCGAATCGCCACCAATCCCCAAATTCCTCACCGTTGAGCAGGTCTGTGGATGGCTTAAAGTAGATTGATGCGTGATGAATGCATCAATATGGGCGATCGCACTAACAGACACCTACTATTAAAAGCAACCTACGGCAAAATAAGAGGGAGGTTAATACGGTCGCGGCTATGTCTAAAAGCAAAAAGCACAATCTCAAATGGCTCAAAGAAACCTTAGAGCTAAAAGAAGACCATAACTGGAAATCAAAGCCAGGAACTCGGATCTTCGTAGCAGGACGAGGAGCCTTGCGCTTCGATGTCCCTGAGGATTGGCATTTTGAACCGGATGAGAAGTCATTCCGGTTTTTAGACAAAAAGCCACCCAACGATGATGCTCGCTTAGAAGCTTCTTTTAATTTACTCCCGCCTGGAAACTGGAAAGATTTTCCCTTGGTTCCCTTATTAAAGAAGGTAGTTAAAGATGATGAACGTCAGCCGATCGAGCAAGGGGAAATTATTCAACTCAAGCGTCAAACTGCCCGCATTGTTTGGACTCAGTTCAAATTTATTGACCCAGAAGAACACCGCGAAGCTTATTCCCGAACCTGTATTGGGCTAGGTTCTGGTGTTCAGTGTCTGATTACTTTTGACTACTGGGTGGACGATGCAGATCGCCTAATTCCTGTCTGGGATACGGTTATGGAATCGTTAGTGCTAGGGCTTTATATCCGCGATCCTCGAACTGGGCTGGCATTACCCGACTAGAGGTTGGGGGATCTAAATTCTCAAACTGTGATGGCAAGAAAAGTTTGCGATCGCTTTGTTCATTCCGAAGAGCGATCGCGCTGGTGCCTACGTGCAGCTAATAACCAACCTACAGCAGCTATCTATTAGGCTGTAGTCTGGGTGTGTACGACATTGTACAGATGAAATTCGTTTCGGGCTAAACCTTCCCAATACGGTTGCTCTGGGTTGAAACCAGGTTGCTTGAGAATTGCTTCAAACGCTTCCCTGCTCTCCCATTGACCGTAGTTAAACATTCGAGTACCATCTAGACTTCGATGAAAGGTAGCTGAGAGTAACCCCACTGAGTTACTCATCGCACGTTCTAATTCAGCAGAGGTTCGTCTAACCATCTCAGGTTGATTAATTGGCATCATCCGAAATTCAGCAAGGTGCGTCACTCGTTTGCCTTCAGCAATTTCAACTTCTGCCGATAGAGATCGACTAGCAGTTACTTCCAGTAAGCGTGAATCAGGCGGGAAGAATTCACTGAACACTGTTGGACGAGGCAAGCTGCGGTAATCAAATTTGGGATTCCATTGGCTATAAGTAAAAACCCGCACTCCATCTAAACTACGATGCACGCTGGCTGATACGAAGTAAGGATTGTCAATCCAAGATTTGATTTGCTCTTGGATAACTGCCTCAATCAAGGTTGACTGATGGCGCTCTGCAACAGTGTACAGGTCTAGCCCAACGATCGCAGTATTAGTCCGGTCAATCTGCACCATAGTTCTATGCTCTTAAACCATTCATTACATGATGATTTTGCTTCACTGCTATGAGTTAGTTGATTCGGTGAAGACTACCTCGTGAAGCGACATTTGAAACTCATTGTTGGCAAGCGAGCGCATCACCATGAGAGGCTCAGCCATCGGAGGATTCGCGTTCATCTTGGCATACAATTGTTGGGAACTCCACAGCCCATAATTGATAGCGCGGGCACCATCAAGACTTCGATGAAAGTGTGTGGTGATTAATCCTGCTTGTCCTGAGATTTGCCGTATTGCTTCTGCGGTCGCTTCTAAAAAGCGGGGCTGATTAGCAGGATCTTTCAATCTAAACATACCAAAGTTGATGAGTTCCCCCATGTTCGCTGTGATTTGCATTTGACTGTCTGCTGGCTCACTCATAAAAATGTCATAAAGATGAGAGTCTGGAGCAAAGAAACCAGTAATCTTAGTCGCCAGAGCGATATCGCGGTTATTGATATAGGCTTCATAACTAGCTAGATTTTGCCACTGCACATAATTGACAACACGCAACCCATCCAAGCTGCGATGAATTGCATTTGCAATGTATCCAGGTTGCTGTTTAAGGATGTCGTGAGTGTAGGCTATCAAACTATCTATCAATAACCATTGTTGGTCGGGCTGGGTAACAAAAATATCTAGTTCTGCCAGAACTGGGTTGTCCTTGAATACGGTAAGCATTTAGATGATTCCTCTGTACTGACTAAGGCTGATTGGTCAAACCAAAACGCAGCGAATTGTCCAACCAATAATACAGAGTCTGCTTACTGACGTATAGTCGTTTTTTGCGGTTTTAGAAGATTCTTGCTACTTTTTTAAAAATCGTTTTGGTGTAACTCCAGTAAGGCGCTTAAAGTGTCTGCCAAATTGGCTTTGGCTAGTAAAACCAACTTGCAGGGCAACATTTACAATACTCTGCTGCTCCTGCATCATTAATTCCTGAGCGCGTTCGATCCGGCGTTTAATCACATATTGGTAGGGGGAGTAACCTGTAGATTGTTTGAACAGTCGGGCAAAGTAATACTGACTCATACCGAGTTCTGTGGCGATCGCTTCTAAGGAAACATCTTCAGCTAGATGAGCCTGGATATAGTCGATCGCCTGTTGCAATTTATGGCTAGGCAAACGACCTGAGTAAGATCGTATTTCTCGCCTTCGAGTTGAATAGTGCCGTAATAGATGAACAGCTAATGCATTTGCCATCGATTCTGCATAAAGGCGATCGCTTAACCCGTCTATTTCTAGTTCGGTTTTGAGTGCCAAACCAATTTGCTGGATCAAAGGATCGCAAATCTTAAGCTGTGGCGCAACTTGAGCATCGTCTGCATCAACCGATTCGTATAGGGCAGAAGTAAACAGCTTCGGTTCAAGGCGAAGTAACAAGAATTCCGCATCAGTATCCCAAAACAGTTTGCGATGTAGATAGGGAGGTGTAATCATAATGTCACCTTCAGCCAGACGATTGCTGCTGCGTCGCCCATCTATCGTTCGTTCTAACTGAATCGGTTGACCAAGATGAATACTGAGGAGATAATTCGGAAGGCAACACTCAGACTCCTGATTAGCGGGTTGATGATGGTGTTCAACCTGAAGAATATCTGAGACAATGTCTTGACTTCGCAAAATTGGCGATCGCGGCACAACCTGTAAGACAGCATTTTTTTGGTAGAGTCTTAGTTTATGCACTCTCTTCTAGCACTTGTGCCGTACTTTCATTGTCTAAATTTTAGTATAGGCGATCGCATCGGCTAGATCGTTGTTGGAAAGCTTGCGATCGCATTCGCATTTACTCATATGTTATACCGCTCAGCTTGCTCAGTCCGCCTCGCATCCCCTGAATACCGTTAGATAGCAGCGCTGAGTTGTTGACGGATGGGAATCTGAATCACAAACTCGGTTCCCTCACCAGGAGTGGAGAAGCATTCCAATTTACCGCCATGCTTTTCTGTGACAATTTGATAGCTGATGGACATCCCCATCCCCGTTCCTTTCCCAACCGGCTTAGTTGTGAAGAAGGGATTGAATATCCGTTGCTGAATGTCTTTGGGAATACCAACGCCATTATCCGCGATCGCTATTTGCACCCATTGCGAATCAATCACTGAAGTGGAGATAGTGATTTGATCGGGATGGTCTTTTTTCTCCTGATACGTGCAATTGGCTTTGGTTTCTTCGAGTGCATCAATCGCGTTTACCACGATATTCATTAAGACTTGGTTGAGTTGTCCCGGATAACACTCCACAAGAGGCAACTTTCCATAGTCTCTAATCACTGCGATCGCTGGGCGGTCTGGTTTGGGTTTCAGGCGATGTTGCAAGATTAGCAGCGTACTTTCAATTCCTTCATGGATATCTACTTCCTTCATGTCCGCTTCATCCAATCGAGAGAACGTCCTTAACGATTTAACAATTTCTCGAATCCGTTCAGTCCCCAATTTCATGGATGAGAGCAACTTCAACATATCTTGGTTGAGAAACTCTAAATCTATCTCATCAATTTTGGCTTGAATTGCAGGCGTGGGAAGGGGATATTCTTGCTGGTAAAGCTGCACTAACTCTAGAAGATTTTGAGCATATTCATCGACAAAGGTGACATTGCCATGAATAAAGTTGACCGGATTATTAATTTCATGCGCTACTCCTGCAACCAATTGTCCCAAACTGGACATTTTTTCGGTCTGGATCACTTGTGCTTGAGTGCGCCGTAAATCAACCAGGGTTTGTGAGAGTTCTGCTGTCCTGACTTCGACTCGATTTTCCAATTCGGCGTTCGTCTGCGCCAGTTCGTTAAAGGAATCTTGTAACTGAGAAGCCATGTGATTGAAGGACTGTGCCACGGCATCTAGTTCTTTGATGTTGGTCGTTTCAACGGTTTGGTCTAACTGTCCAGTCGCGATCGCTTCGGATGCTTGGCTCAACTTTAAGATCGGACGAGTAATCCAGCGTGATGTATAGATTCCTAAAATCGTTGCCGCTGCCAATGCTCCCAGACACAGGAGGATAGTTGTGCGAGTGTTGGCATTAATTTGAGAAGTGAAATCCGATTCCGGCACGGTGACAACCACCAGCCAGTCTAAGCCAAAGCGATCGCGCCAGGGCGTGACTTGAATAAACTGACGCTGTCGGTTGAAAGTCACCTCAAGTTCTTGAGTATTTTGAAGGGTTGTGAAATTCTGGAATTGTTGTTTGAGTTTTTCTGCTACGGTGCGAATCAAGGGATCTGGGCTGTCTAGGGCACTGTGGCGTTTTGTCTCATCCTTGACTTTGTGTACAACGGGTTGAGTGCTGGAACTGCCAATCAGCAAGCCATCCCGTTCCATGATAAAGACTTGTCCGGAAGGGCTAACTTTCAAGTTCCTCAAGAATTCACTCACATTCGTGAGTAGCAAATCTACCATCAGAAGGCTGCGTAGCTTGCCCTTCTGGTCATAAATTGGGTATCTAGCAGGGACTGCAACATAGTAATTAAGACCAATGTCAGAAGTGCCGCTGTGGCTTTTTATTGCCTTACCTGCTTCAGTAATCTGTACCGTGTTCTCAAATGCGTATGTGTAGATACCAGCCCAGGCTGGCTTACCTGCTTTAATGATGTCTTTCACTCCTGGTGGTAAAAAAGGATCGGCCTGATAACTCTGCAAAAGGCTTTTCCGGTTGCCGCGTTGATCGGCGATGTAATCCGATGCCACACCGTTTCCAGGGAGATTTTCAAAAACCAGGAGATTCACGCCATTTACCCAACGCCCAGCACCTGATTCCCCACCATTCGGTAGAGCATAGCCAATGTAGCTGATTGTTTCAAATGCTCTAGCTTGACTCCAGAAATACTGTTCGCTAGCTTTAGGGTCATTCAGATTCAATCGTCCAGAAGCGATCGCATCCGCATTGACTTGGTTTAATTGCTGTGGCAGCGCCAGATATGTATCCAAGTGTTCATCAACCTGTTGACTCGCTTTGTCAATCAGTTGATTGGCTAGGTCATTGACTGCTTTCTGCCCGTTTCTAAATGACAGATAGCCGACTAACCCTACCGCTGCAAATATTTGTAATACAAAGGGAACGATAAGAATCAGACGCAAGGGAAACTGGTGCGTAGACTTAGCAGGACGAGCTGTTTTGATATTCAAGGGGGTCGCTCAGCAGAAGGTTTCAAGGAAGTACACAAAAGTATGGAATCTTACCTTATAGTTCCCGAATCTACTTTAGAAACATCATTTGAGCTTAAGTTTCCGTAGAAAGGCTTAAATGAGAGCGATCGCAGCTTAAGCCTTTGGGAGAATTGCGTGGTTTCGTTGCAGTCTGCGATTAAACAGCCTCGCTTGCGATCGGTGTAGTTGGGCGATCGCGCTAACCTTCGATGAAATTGAAACTATTCAAACCCACTGCACTGGATCTAGTTGATAGTAGCGTTGCAGTTGGTCATAAAGTGCTGGATGCTGCTTCAGCAATTGGCGGGGCTTTTCAAAAAAAGTCTCTGTTGCTACAGCAAAAAATTCGGCGGGATTCGTTGCACCATAACTATCCATTACGGTTTTTACGCCTCGTTGAATATCATTGCAGAGTTGTTGATATTCTTCTGTCATCACCTTTGCCCAAAGGTCATAGTCTGAATCTCGCTGCAAAATAGGAACACCCTCAGCTTTACCATCTTCTTGATCTAACTGATGGGCAAATTCATGAAGCACCACGTTATGTCCATCCCGCCAATTGTAGGTGTCTTGTTTCACCTGTTCCCAAGACAGTACCAGTTGGTCATTTGTCCACGATTCCCCCAATCTGGCTACACGTCTTTCTTCAACAATATAATTCCCGGTGTAAGCGGTTTCATTAACAAGATATGTGCTAGGGTAAACCAGAATCGAACGAAGTTTAGGAAAGTAGGTTTCTCGCTCGTTGAGTAAGAGTAAGCAGGCGACAGCCGCAATAATCACCTTCATTTCTTCCGTTACCGCTAATCCTCCACAACCAATAAATTGTTTTTCTGCTAAAAACACTTGAATGTGCCCCTGAAGCCGTTTTCGTTCAGCGGGAGAAAGAAAAAGGTAAACAGGAAGATTATTCTCAACAATCGCATTCCATAAGGGTAAAAAAGGACGCTGTTGCAGGCGGTTCCGTCGTCGTTTAACTAGGACAGGATTGACTAAAATCCCAGTGATAATCAGTCCAACGATCAGAAAAACAATAATTGTTTCAACCATTGACTTTTAAGACTTTTATGCTTTCTGATTCACAGATAAGCTTGTGGATGAAATATCTCTGAATTACATTATAGGATTACGCCTTTGTTGCCTGCCTGAAAAACAGAGCGATCGCTCTAATGGTGGACGACTGACCATGAGAGCGATCGCTGATTCGGCTCCTTGCTCATTCAGCAGTTAGCAAATCTCGTCCAGATCGACCCACTTGTCATAAGATGAATCGTAACCAATGTAATGAATAAAGTATTGCTGGCCTTGGATCTTCTCAATCGTTGCAGAATACCAATCTTCTTCTTCATCATCCCAACCTTTTACCTTTTGACCCACCGTATATCCGTTGTCATCGGATGAGCCACTATTGGGAATACGAATGTCATCTTCGTCAATCCACTCATCATGGGATGAACCGTAACCGATGTAATGAACAAAGTATTGGTTATCTTTAATTTTCTGAAGCGTTGCTTGATACCAATCTTCTTCCTCACTATCCCAGACTTCTACTGTTTGACCTACTGCATACTGATAGGTATCTGATATTACAGTTGAGGAAACATCTTGATGGAGCTTTGGCTCCTCTTCCGTAACTTCCTCTTTTACCAAAGTATGGGCTTTTAAAATTAGATTGCGAGCCACACTTTGAACTCCTGTATGCTCGTAGTAATTGGTGGTTTGATCCAAAAAAGCTGCGACGAAGTCTAAGTTATCATCAGCAATCTGGATAAAATTACCCAAACTATTAGAAATAGATTGCGGCGTGACGCCTGTTTTGGATACTAAATTCTGCATCCAGCCTTGCACAGAATTGAAACCCTGAGTGAGAAAACCAAGTTTATCAGAGGGATTATTTCCTGGTAGAAAATTCTGGACGGCTGAAAAAACCGGATTTTGAGCTAATACGCCAGTATCAGCATTACTAATCACTCCCTGAATCTTGTTGAGAAAGTCAGGACCCAATGGCAGAATTCCATCTATACAAACTAAAGCCATCATCCGCGTTAGGGATGCATCTTTATACTTGTTAGCGAGAGAATTAGCAAATTCTTGTGGATTCGGTTGGGGAATGCCATTCAGTTTACAGAAGGCGATAATTTCGATAGCGATTTTTAGAACAAGGTCAATACTTTGAGTTACGTCTGCTTTGGGAGTGATGTTGCCCAAAAAAGAGAGAAAGCTTATTTTTTCACTAACTTTATTGGCTAAAGCCGCCGCTGCCATCGCTGTATCTGCTTTATCAATTGTTTGATAAAGTTTGATTGCGGTCTGATAGCCTTGTTGAGGATCGTGATATAAAGCAACAGCGCGATCGCTGATTTTTTGAATTACCTTGGCATCAGTTTCTCCAGTAATACTACGGATACTATTATCAAACCCTACTAAGTTATTCCACTGACTTGGCACTACATAATCAAGAGCCTTTAAAACTTTAACCGTGATATTATCAGTTGGTAGTTCATCAACCAACTGAATAATTGATTTTTCCATACGTTGCTTCCTTGAAAACTAAGGTTTTTCTTGAATTGTACTCGATAAAATTTTGAGTCTTGGATTTATTTATATTTCATAACTCTTTTGGATTAATTAACTTTTAGAGGCAAAACAAGCCTATAATTAATAGCTATGAAAGAATATTTATAAAATTATTTTTCAATATTATTGGAAATTGAAACAGATGTTTTGCTAGACCAAATGCAGTCTGCGTTTGATGAAAACAAGAGGGCATGGGAAGTGATTATTCCCATGCCCTCTTGATGCTGTGTACTTGCTAGGTAAACTCTTTTCGAGCTACTTTTTCTTACAAAGCAATAGCAACGCCCCCGTTAAGACTGTGGTTGTTGACGGCGTTGACGCCATTGCTGGCGCAATTGCTCAAGTTGTTGTTTTTGCTCAGCAGTCAACACTGCTTCCATCTGGCTCTTGCTACTTTGGCGAACCGCTTGGAGTCTTGTTTTCTGGTCTTCAGTCAGGTTTAGATTCGGTCTTTGCCGTTGCTCTTTAGCAAGGCGCATTTGTTCCTTTTGCTCTGCGGTGAAAATAGCATCCATTTGCTGCCGCGTAGACTCTTTAATTTGCTGCATTTGGGCTTTTTGAGCATCAGTCAAATTCAGCTGGTCATACTTCATTCCTGCGCCACCACGACCAGGACCTGCAAAGGCAACATTGGTGAAAGGGGGAATCATTGGGGAAGCGGCAAGCATCAACGCGATCGCTCCTGGCAAGAAGAACAAAGATTTCATCTTCATAACTGTGCAAATTCCGGGTTATTAATGTGTAGCAACAATGCATTTGATTGTTGTATTACCTTAGACCGGGCAAGAGTAAAGATGGTTCAGTCTTGGTTAAAAATCATTGTCTCCTATTCGCCCCATCTCTCAGATGCATTGCCTATAGCCTTTACTAAGCAAAGGAATAAGCGGTTGAGAGATTCACAGAATTGTTCGCTTATGAAATGCGATCGCGTAGCGTCCCAAAGGCGAGCGCACTTCGCACTTACAGCCAAAACTAATCTGAGCGATCGCTATAACTGGGAGAGCAACTTGTCGTAGTCTGTATGTGTACCAATCCAAAACCACACAATACCATTCTCGTTTCTCACGCCGACAGCACGATAACTTTTACTAACACGAGCAGAATAGATAGGAAGGGTAGGATGGACTTGCTTGAAGCGAAGACTAGGATGCCAAGGATCTTGCTTGAACTGCCGATATGCGTCGCGTGCTTGTTGCTGAACCTGCTGAGGAATAGTGGCAAATGCTTTGCGAAACTGAGATGTTGTTCTAGATTTCACAGGGTTTCTGGATCTAACTCTTGGGTTTTGCCTGCCCGATCTTCAGCTAATGCCTCTGCTGCAAGTTTGGCAAGCATATCCTGAGACTGTGAAAACCCTCTATCCCAAGAAGCTTCATCTTCAAGCTCTTCAAGGATAAATGCTGCGATTGCATCTTGTTCGGTTTCAGGAAGCTGCATGACTCTTGCGATCGCCTGTTCAAGTAGCTTGGTCATGGTTGTTGCATTGTTGCAGAAAATACTCTGTAATCATTGTACTGTTCTGTTCTAATCCAAGAGCCTGAAACTCACTTACAACCGAACTTGACGAGGCAATGTAATCTTGGTCGTTCCACAGATAACCTGGCGGTAACTTGACACGGTTGCAACTGCGATCGCACTTCTATATACAGCCAAAACTAATGTGTGCGATCGCTTTCTTCATTCCTGCTTGCGATCGCGCTCTTATGGCAGGGTTAGACACACCCTAAATAGCTTCATTGCTCAACTCAGAACTTTCACCGTATGAGGTATTTAATAGCAGCAGTGAGTTCTACGTGACCCTAGCTGCTGCTAGAGTGGCTAGCCGGATTGGTATGGCGATCTTAAACTCTGTACCCTGACCTGGTGCTGAAATGCACTCAAGTTGACCGCCATGTTTCTCGGTAATAATTTGATAGCTAATCGGCAACCCCAAACCTGTACCTTTGCCAATAGGCTTGGTCGTAAAGAATGGATCGAACACCTTATGTTTGACTTCCTCCTTAACTCCCGTTCCGTTGTCACTAATTCGGATACAAACATGACGTTGATCTAACATTTCAGTGCGAATCCGGATTGTGGCACCGTTGTTTTTTTGGCTATTATCCTCCGAAAGCGAACTATTCAGCATTGACTCCTCTAAGGCATCAATGGCATTAACAATTAAGTTCATAAACACTTGGTTCAGTTGAGCTGGATAACACTCAATTTCAGGCAAAACACTATACTCCTTTATTACCTGAATACCCGTATGCTCTGGATTTGGTTTCAAGCGATGTTGCAGAATCAGAAGAGTACTCTCAATGCCTGCATGGATATCTACGGTTTTCACGCTAGCTTCGTCGAGTCGAGAAAAATTGCGTAAGCCTTGGACAATCTCAAAAATTCTGCGCGTTCCTACTTTTATAGAAGATAAACTTTTCGGCAGATCGGATAGAAGAAATTCGAGATCGATTTCTTGTGCTTTCGCTTGCACTGCTGGCACAGGATTGGGATAGTGTTGCTGATAAACCTGAAGTAAACTCAGGATATCTTGCATATATTTATCAACGTGGACTACATTACCATCCACAAAATTAATCGGGTTGTGAATTTCGTGGGCAATTCCTGCCACAAGCTGACCCAGTGCAGACATTTTTTCATTTTGCACCAACAGCAATTGCGACTGTTGCAGTTGGGTTAGTGCAGTTGATAGCGCTGCTGTTCTCTCCAATACTCGATTCTCTAGTTCTTGGTTGAGGTGATAGAGCTTGAGGTGAATTTTCACACGCGCAAGCACTTCCTCCTGTTGAAAAGGTTTAGTAATGTAATCTACTGCCCCTAGTGTCAATCCTTTCACCTTATCTAAGGTGTCAGAAAGAGCGGTCATAAAGATTACCGGAATTTCTTGAGTAGCTGGCGAGGCTTTGAGACGACGACAAGTTTCAAAGCCATCGATTCCCGGCATCATCACATCTAGCAGGATCAGGTCTGGAGAGACTGATTGCAACCTCTCCAGCGCGCTTTCTCCACTCTTAGCGACTAACACTCGATACCCTGCCTCTTTGAGCAACTCAAACAAGACCTTTGTATTGTTCGGATTGTCATCGACAATCATAATTAGACTGGTTTGATGAGCACTCATAGTTAGAATTACTCAGCTGGTTCAACGTGTTGCTTCACAAATTTAAATATGGCTTCATCATCCATTGCTTGCACAAACTGAAGCAACTGCTGGGCGAAGGGCTGATATTGAACGTTGAGTTGTGCGAGTCGGTGAGCTTCCTGCTCAACGCTGTCGATGTCGCCGATGCGAGCTGCTGCGTACAATGCTTTCAGTTCCTCAAAGGTCGGTGCAATCAGCGCAGACGAAGCAGAGGCTGGAGTGTTCCCCGATCGTTGTGCTTGCGTATGATTCATCTCGTAAATCCAAGTTAAACCCAGATATTGGCGGCATTGTTCAAGCAATTCATTGGATTGTACGGGTTTGGGGAGAAAATCGTTGCAGCCTGCTTGCTGACTTTGCTGGCGATCAAAGTTGAACACGCTAGCAGAAGAGGCAATAATCGCAGTGTTTTGGAATTCCGGGAGCGATCGCACCTTTTGGGTCATCTCCAGCCCACCCAGAACAGGCATCACCAAGTCAGTAATAATCAAGTCAGGCTGCCACTCCACCGCTTTTTCGTAGCCCTCTTGTCCGTTCACCGCTTCCATCAGTTCAAATCCCAATGGTTCCAGCAGGTTGACAATAACAGCACGATTTTCCCAACGGTCATCGACCATCAGGACTTTGCGTTTCTTGCCCTCATAGCCAACGATCAGATTCGCTGCATTACCATTGTTTGACTCTATCCACTCCTTGGATTCTGGCAGTTCTACATCAAACCAAAACTTGCTGCCTTTGCCAGGAAGACTTTCAACCTTGATTTCGCTGCCCATCATCTGGACAATTTGCAGGCTAATCGCCAGTCCCAAGCCAGTTCCTTCTGCCATCCGTTCTTTGTCCCCAACCTGTTCAAACGGCATGAATATCTTCTCGACCTGCTCTGAGGTCATGCCTACGCCAGTGTCTTCGATTTGGAAACGAATCTTGGTGAGGGGTGAGTTTGTCGCAACGGCGGATGGTTGCGCCTCTATAGCAGGAGACTGTGCAATAATGCCAACTTTAAAGGTCACGCCTCCTCGGTCAGTGAATTTAATCGCATTGCCTAGCAGGTTAATCAGCACTTGCCGCAGTCGTTTTTCATCAGCAAAAATGGCATTAGGCAGATGGTTGAGAGCTTCGTAGGTAAAGTGAATTTCCTTCTGTTCGGCTTTGATGCGGCACATTTCCACAATGCTATTTAGGAAGGAGTCAAGGTGGAAATTTTTGGAGAAAAATTCTAGCTTGCGGGCTTCTATTTTGGAGAGATCCAGAATATCGTTAATTAACGTCAGGAGATGGGAGCCGCACTGGTGAATGATGCCGACACCATCTTTTTGTTTGGGGTTTGTCGCTTTATCGCGCAGAAGAATTTGAGCATAGCCCAGAATGCCGTTTAACGGGGTGCGGAGTTCGTGGCTCATGTTTGCCAAAAATTCACTTTTGGCTTTGTTGGCGCTATCAGCAAGTTCTTTGGCTTGTTGCAGTTCAATTGTGCGCTCCTCAACTCGGTATTCCAAGTCTTTGTTGGTTTGTTCGAGTTGCGATTGGGTTTGTTGCAGAGCTTGCAGAATTTGTTCTAGCTGTTGAGTTTTTTGTTTTAATGCTTCTTCTGCCAGCTTGCGGGCTGTATTGTCTCTAGTAAAGCAGCGCGTGTGAATAAACTGACCTTTCTCATCTCGATAGACGCTGGAATCAATCAGGACGTGCTTGATCGATCCGTCCTTGCACACCATTTTGGCTTCGTAATTATGGAGGGTTTCGTTTGCAGTCAACCGACAGAGGATGTCGTTGATGATATCTTCATCAGCATGGAACTCGGCGATGTGTTGACCGATATAGTCTTCAGGAGAGTAGCCCAGAGATTGCAACTCAGATTTATTTGCCCACAAAATTGTGCCATCCGAGCCAACCCAATGCAGGCAGATTGCACCATTTTCAACAAAATCAGTCAGTTTTTCGTATTGATGGCGGAGTTGTTCTTCAGAAAGTGGTTGCATGGCTATATCATCCCTCAACTGCTTAGGAGCTAGTTCTAGGGTTCCCTAAAACTTGACTGAATTTATGATTATGAAATCTTCTTCGCTCCTTATCAGGTGTGTACCACTAATGGTAGAGCTACTTGATCATCTGCATGAAAGTGAGCGATCGCACTTCGCACTTACAGCTAGAACTCAACAGAGCGATCGCTCTGTTGAGTCATGAAGTGCGATCGCTTCTCACTTCCACACCACAGGATCACCAGTGAAGTAAAATTGTCTTCCATCCGCCATCTGTAACCCCCTTCACCCCATGCTTTGCGACTACCTGGTACAAATCCTGACGGCTCGTGTCTATGATGTCGCCCAAGAAACGCCCCTAGAATACGCCCCAAATCTCTCCGCACGGCTGAATAATAAACTCCTGCTCAAACGGGAGGATATGCAATC
The DNA here is from genome assembly GCF_039962015.1 of Trichocoleus sp. AS-A1. NCBI lineage: Bacteria > Bacillati > Cyanobacteriota > Cyanophyceae > Leptolyngbyales > Trichocoleusaceae > Trichocoleus > Trichocoleus sp. AS-A1. The sequence continues at coordinate 27,208 of NZ_JAMPKG010000017.1, forward strand.
AGTCTTTTCCTTCAAGTTGCGGGGTGCTTACAACAAGATGGCGCACCTGTCGCCGGATATGCTGGCGCAGGGTGTCATTGCTGCATCAGCGGGGAACCATGCCCAAGGAGTCGCCCTGGCTGCACGTCAGCTAGGAACGCGATCGCTTATCGTTATGCCAGTCACCACGCCGCAAGTGAAGGTGGATGCCGTCAAAGCGCGTGGGGGAGAAGTTGTATTGCATGGAGATACTTACGACGATGCTTATGCTTTTGCCCGTCAGATGGAAGCCGAAAAAGGCTTAACCTTTATTCACCCCTTTGACGATCCGCACGTAATTGCCGGACAGGGGACAATTGGGATGGAAATTCTGCGGCAATGTCAGCAACCCATTCATGCTATTTTTGTGGCGATTGGCGGTGGTGGATTAATCGCTGGTATTGCGGCGTATGTAAAAAGGTTGCGTCCCGATATAAAGATTATTGGCGTTGAACCCGTTGATGCCGATGCGATGCATCAATCCCTAAAAGCTGGGAAACGGGTGCGCTTATCGAATGTAGGCTTATTTGCCGATGGGGTTGCAGTGCGGGAAGTCGGGGAAGAAACCTTCCGGCTGTGTCAAGAGTACGTCGATGAGATCATTTTGGTGGATACGGATGACACTTGCGCTGCAATTAAAGACGTATTTGAGGATACGCGATCGATTTTAGAACCAGCGGGTGCATTAGCGATCGCAGGTGCGAAAGCCTACGCCGAACGGGAGCAAATCGAAGGACAAACGCTAGTTGCTGTTGCCTGCGGTGCTAACATGAACTTCGATCGCCTCCGGTTTGTCGCAGAACGAGCAGAGTTTGGCGAACGCCGGGAAGCCATTTATGCCGTCACAATTCCCGAACAACCGGGCAGTCTCCGCAAGTTTTGCGAATGTCTTGGCAGACGCAATCTTACTGAGTTTAGCTATCGCATTGCTGATGAAAACGAAGCCCAGATTTTTGTCGGCGTGCAAATTCAAAACCGTGCCGATGCTGCAAAGATGGCAGAAAGTTTTGAAGCTTGCGGGTTCAAAACTCTTGATTTAACCGACGACGAACTGACCAAATTGCACTTACGTCACATGGTTGGCGGACGTTCTCCCCTCGCTTGCGATGAATTGCTTTATCGCTTCGAGTTTCCCGAACGTCCCGGCGCATTAATGAAGTTCGTCGGTTCTATGAGTCCCAACTGGAATATTAGTATGTTCCACTATCGCAACAATGGCGCAGACTACGGGCGAATTGTCGTAGGGATGCAAGTGCCTCCCCGCGAGATGGAAGAGTGGCAAGCATTCCTCGATACCCTCGGTTATCGCTATTGGGATGAAAGCAAGAATCCCGCCTACAAGCTGTTTTTGGGACAGGAAAATTGTATCCCGCTCTCGCCCTATCGCTAATACACCTAATACACAATAGGGCTTACGCACCAACCCGTTACGGTTGCATCTTTGTTTCCTTTTCGGCTTCTGCGTAAGTCCTGAATATCTCAAACCAAGTTTGAATTAACTCTAGAGTAGCCCAGGAATTATTGAAGCTTAAATCCTTTAGCTGCTAATTGCTTGCGGAGACTTTGAATAATTACAGAATCAAGGGTATTTTTGCTACTACTAGCACTAACCTGGCGCTGTTTTTCAACATATTCGCTACGCTTTTGATATAAGTCGCGGATCGTTTTTTGAATTGTCTCCCTTTCGGCCTTCTTCGCTGCTACATATTCTTGCTTTTGAGCTAAAGTCATCCCTTGCATAGCTTTCGGCAAAGCATTATTCGGTAATTTCTCAAGGCTAACGATTCCCTTATCGAGAGCATCAATCAAATCCCAAGAAGCATTGTTGTAATAGGCAGAAGCTTTGGAGTTCCCACGCATAGCCAAATTCATGCCGGAGTTACTATCTTCAATCGTCTGACGCTGTTGTCCAACTTCTCCTTCTGCACCATAGGGAATGTAAGTTTGATTGAGCTTATCATTCCAAGTAGCAATTTGCTCATCGTAAGGAGACTTAATAAATTCAGTTTTTTCGTCTTGATTAATATTGAAGTGGCTACCTTGTGCTAAATAAGCTCCTGAAGCCCAAAGTTGTCGCTCCCGATCTTCTGATAAACCACAGTAGATAGTATTCACTAAAGTATTTCCCTTAGCAGCGAGATCGACTGCTTCGCGCCAAACTATCGGGCCTTGATCGAATGATTCATTACCCGCAATAAAAATAACCCGAAAATCTGCTTTATCTTTACTCCAGTTTAATTCTTTTACGGCTGAGCGGATTACCCAGCCAGCATATTCTTGACCGCCGTTGGTTTGGATACTAAATAGCTTTTCTGAAACTAAATCTAATTCTGGAGTAAATCCAGTTAAAAGTCTGACAAAACCTTCTTCTGAGGGTAAATTATCATTTCCATAATGGTATAAAGCAACTTCTAATTCTGGGACTTCGCCATCTTTGGTTACTTTAGTTAAAGAGTTGACAATTTGCCAAAGTTGGGTACGAGTTTGGTCTATGAGTCCATCCATACTATTACTAGAATCTAAAAGGATGGCGATCTGAATCTTAGCTTTAGCAAATGCTTTGGTGGGAAAACCTAAAATGCTCAAGGTTAGAGCTGTAGCGAATAAAATCCGAGTTATTTTCTGCATATATTTTTTAATTGCTGGATAAAAGAGTATTTTCTGCTAATCTCAGCTAAATTTAGCTTATTGATATCTCCGTTGCCAAAAATGTAACAACAAGTACACGCAAAATCTAGCGATCAAACCTTTCTGGAAAGTTAAAGCGCTGAGTAGCGATTAGGGACATCAACCACAAGCAACGTCAACCGTTATTGGACATCACGACCAAAGGCAAGAATGGCTGCTCGGATCTTAAAACGAACAGCCATTATGCTCCTGTGAGATGAGGGTTACAGACAAAGACGATTGCGAAACGGGTTGGGGTGCAAGGGACAAGCGTCAGTGTCTTGGCAAATTTACATTAAGCCTTTCCCAAAAAATGCTTTCTGACCCAGATGGGGATAACTCGCGCCTCGTCGAGCGCTTCGACGAACTCTTGGGCGATCGCGCGATCCGAGGCAAGATTCTGACCGGAGATCAGCTCTCTGTCCTGCACAACAAAGCTTTGGTCGCTCGAACCATGCTCAACCCGACCGCCAGCGCTGGCTAGCGCATCGGCGACGTAGAACGGCACCTGACCGTCGAGGATCTCCCGTTCAATCGGATACTCTTCTTCGTTCGAGAAGCTGGTCATGCGGTAGCCAGCATATTGCCAATCCGCAGCCGCCGTCTTCGCCGCCTCTCGATCGCCATCTACGAGAGCCTTCCGGTAGGCGGTGGTGTCCGGCAAAGCGGCTAGCATTGCCACTGAGCCGTGGGACAAGAAGGCGCTTGGCTTCGACGTTTTATGGAAGTAGCGCAGTATCTGTCCGAGATCCGGATCTTGCATTAAGTCATTCATCGGTGCATAACCACCGGGAACGTAGACACCGATGTAGCGATCCAATCCCTCTGACAAAACCGCTTTTAATGTCTTCAGGTTCTGCATACTGGGGTAGCTGTCAAGGAATGCGATCGCGCGTTGTAGCGCTTCTGGATCGTTGTCGAAGCGGGAGTCGTTGGCATGAGCAAGAATGACGGGTTTTTTGCCATCGGGTGTGGCAATGACCACCTCGTAGCCAGCTTCAATGAACTGCTGGACTGGCACGGTAAGGTCTTCTAGGGAGTACCCTGTGGGAACGACGCGATAATTTTTCAGTTGCAGTGTGTTCGTGCTAGAAGCCACCAGTAGCACGCGACCTAGGCTTTTTGCCGAGGAGGGTTGCTCCGGTAGGCTGGTGAGAGCTTTTGAGAACAGAGAGGTCATCATATTCTTTGTGGAGTTCATGGATATTTCCTTCATCAGTGGGTTTGTCGAGTGCTGCACAGGTTGAAATCTAGAACCCCTATCCTGCTTGCGCGGGAAGTTACACAGGGGTTAGCACAGTGCAATCGGGGTTGAGATGATGGGGTAATAACCTTGACACAGCAAAATTGAGTTTTCATGTTCTCAAGAACATCGCTTACCGTATGGGCTTAGTCGCTGATGTTCCAGAGATTCGGTTGCGATCTGCGATAATGTCGTTCATCCAGCCAGATCGTCAATTCTTGCCTGTCGTCAAAGCGGATAGTGCGATCGCTTGCCGGATCGCAAACTCGCCAGTATTTGTTGCCAGCGCGATCGCTTTTTTGCTGGATTCGCGGTTCGCCAGCCGGTGTGTACCAGTAATTGACAAAAGCCTGCCACATCCCCTTTAGATTTAAACCGACTAACTCACCTACCTGGGGAGAAAGTTGTTCAAGCTGGTTGTAATTCCGTTTTTGTTGGAAGGTTCGCATAACTGAGACCGATTAACTTCAATAATTTCATCCTAGATTGTTTGTTTAACGAACAAACTAACTTATGATAGTTTGTCATTACAACAAACAACAGGGCGGATAGTTTCTTATGAAGACAAATGCCAACCAGAAAAAACTCACGACTGACGCCAGCCTGCTCAAGCAAATCAACTTCGCTCGGATTCTCAGTTTGCTACGCTATCACCCGCGCCTCAGCCGCGCCGAGATTGCACGACGAACGGGCTTAACTCGTTCAACCGTCACCGTAATTACGGCAGAACTGATTGCAACTGGACTCCTGCGAGAAGGAAAGGAAACTGCATCTGGAACAGAAGGAGGGCGTCCTGGGGTGGAGTTAGAACTCGATCCAGAGGGAGCCTTTTTTATCGGAGTTGCCCTTGGGGATGAAAATATCCGCGTCATTGAACTCAACCTGGCAGCACAAGTGACTCGTCGAGTAGAAGCATCCATGACCGCAGACACCGATCCAGCAACCGTTACCCGGCAATTAGTCGAGTTGATTCAACAAGTCTGGCAGGCAAATCCAGACGGCGAAGCGAAATATCGGGGAATTGGCATCACGGTTCCAGGCTCCTTAAATCGGGAAGGAATTATCCTTCGTGCCCCTAGATTGCATTGGCAGAATGTGGACTTGCGACCTTATTTGAATCCTCATCTGGATGTGCCGTTGTTTATCGAGAATGATGCGAATGCAGGTGCGCTTGTCGAGACGTATTTGAGTGGCTCGATGCCCAGCCATAGCTTGCTCTACCTGTTTCTGGGTGTCGGGGTGGGGGCGGGAATGGTACTGAATAATCGTTTGTTACGGGGGGCGGGGGGCACTGCGAGCGAAGTTCGCGAACTGATGATTGACCCGCATAGTTCTCAGACATCCGTAGGAGGGCGTGCGGGGACGCTAGAAGCTTTATGCAGCAAGGTTGGGCTATTGAGTGCCTATCATCAACAAAGTGGAGAGACGAGCGACCTGAATACGCTACTGTCTCGGTTGGAACAAGCGGATGCGATCGCGCAAGCGGTTGTGAAACAGTGGGGAATGTATCTGAGTTGGGGTGTACGAGGGTTAGTGGGTGTACTCAACCCGGAACGGATTGTCTTTGGAGGATCGCTGGCGGTGCTGGTGCCCTACGTGCAAGAGCAATTGGATGAGATGTTGCAAAATTGTCTGCCCGATAGAAGCGGATATGGCTTTGACAGTGCAGCTCGATTCCGGTTAGAGATTTCCCAATTTGGAGAAGATTCGGCGGCGATTGGTGGTGCAGTACTGGTTTATGAATCATTATTTCAGATGCCGGATCTGCTGCTGCTGCACTAATTATTCTGGATGAAGCTGCTACCCAAGCCATTCTCGATCGCCTAAATGGGGTGAAACAGTCCTTATTTGCAAGCCTTGTTTAATCGTGGCTTGTGTCTTAGCAATTTGCGATCGCACTTCCACCCCGTACCCCCTATACTGACGAGCATAAAGATTACAAGATTGGGAAAATACAAGGATAAAAGAAATTTTATGGAACCGAATGCAGAAGCGGATTCACTCAAACGAGTGTTTGGATTGCCGACGCTGGTGATTTATGGGGTTGGAGATATTCTCGGTGCCGGAATATATGCAGTGGTTGGAAAAATTGCCGGACTTTCCGGCTCTTTGGTTTGGGTTTCTTTCCTGGTATCCATGACTGTTGCGGCACTCACTGCATTAAGTTATGCAGAACTCGGTAATCGAGTTCCCCAAAGCGGAGGAGTCGCTAGTTTCATCCACAGAGCATTTCGCCGGGATTGGCTCTCAATCTTGGTAGGCTGGTTGATGTTTTGTACCTGTCTTGTTTCAATGGCGACGCTCTCAAAAGCGTTTGCAGGCTATCTCAATGCTTTTGCTCCAGCGATTCCAGATTGGTTGATTATCCTGGCGCTATTTGCGGGTCTTGCATTTGTCAATTTTAGGGGAATGCAGGAGTCCTCAGCCTTAAATATTTTTTGCACGTCTCTTGAAGTTTCAGGTCTTGTGATTGTTATCTTTGTCGCCACCCTTTTCCTCATCGGGAACCCAGCAGGCGCAGCGAATCCGGTTCCCATTCCCGTCCCCAACGCACCACCGATTGGTTGGATAGCCGTGGTTCAGGGAGCAGCACTCGCCTTCTACGCCTTCATTGGGTTTGAGGATATTGTCAATGTTTCCGAGGAAGTGAAAGATGCCCAGCGCAATGTTCCGAGAGCGATTCTGCTTTCCCTGGGGATTGCCGGTATCATTTATGTTCTCGTTTCCTGGCTTGCCGTTCAGGTAATCAGTTCGGCAGAACTTGCCGCCTCGAAAGCTCCTCTTCTCGAAGTCGTTCAGCGATCGCAGCCAAATTTTCCAGCAGTCATCTTTTCACTGATTGCGCTGTTCGCCGTTCTCAATACTGCTTTGCTGAATTTTGTCACAGCATCGCGCCTGCTTTACGGAATGTCCCGCGAAGGGCTGCTTCCATCTTGGTTAGGAAAATTACATCCACGCCGCGCAACTCCTTACCGAACGCTGCTGGTCATTCTGCCGCTCGTGATTTTTCTGGCGCTTTCAGGTACACTTCAATTCCTCGCTGGAACAACCGCAACCTTAATTTTGGCAATGTTCTCTCTTGTCAACCTCTCACTGCTGGTCATTAAAAGGCAAGAACCCCAAACCACCGGGTTTCAGGTTCCTGCTGCGATTCCAGCTTTAGCGCTAATCTCCAACTTAGTTCTGATTGCCTTTGCCTCTCGTGAAAGTCACATTTTGGCGTTAGTGTTTACAGGTTTAGGAATTCTGATCATTTTAATTCGCAATGCTCTTAGCAGGCGATTGCCCAGCGCTTAACTTTATCTGCGATACAGCTTGATCGCATTCAGTTGAAGGATGGAATGCGATCGCAAAATTAGATTTCAAACAGTGAATCTAGCAGTCACACTTCACGATCCAAGCATTGGTCGTACCTGCAATCTCTAGAAGTTCCAATTAGAACCTCCAACGATTAGCCTTTATTTGATTAAAACCTGTAGCTTATGTCGCATACATAACGGTCTAACGGCAAAATGCAGCGGCAGATAACCTCGAACTAAAGACCAGCGGCTTTCGACCGTCCACTGCCATGCAGTGTTAGGCTTAGGCGTTAGATTGGTTAGATTGTATGCTTTGAAGAAAATCTGGTGATTTAGACAAATCCTCAAAGACTTTCAAACTCTCTCTCAGGGTCTCTATCATCCACTTCAGTTCTTCAAGTTGAGCTAATAGTCGGGGATTTTGTTCGTCTAAAAGGGTAATTAAATTGTGGTAATCTTCTACAGAACTGGTATCAATAAACGCTAGTTCTTGATGAATTAATTTGTTTCGCTCAGCTACAATGCTAGAAAGTTTGCGTTTTTGTACTTTTAAGAAATCTGGATTGTTACAATTAACCTTAAATGACAAAGAAATCCCTGCCCCAGAAAAGTCGGATATAGGCTCAGATTGACTCGCATCTCCCAAAATATTGTTATTAAATTCCTGAACTAACTTACCAAAGGTTTGTTTTCGGAGTCTAGTCTGGTTCCTACGTAACTGAGCTGAGATTGTTTTTCCATCCCCCTCTAATTGGCTCACTGAAAGCAAGTATTTGAATGCTGCTTCGATTTTTGAAAAATTAACTATATTCCTCCCCAGTTTTCTTAATGCTTCAGCTCTAACTGCTTCAATATCCACTGACTCATTCATAACGGCTAATTAACAAACTAGCGGACACTTCTAGAACCTACATATATTCTTTCAAAAAGAACAGATCGGCGGATGCTTTCAGTTCTCACACACTTTAGCTTAATTACCGTCACAAGCACTAACTACTAGACAACTTATCGCTGAACCAAAAGGTAATTAGATGCTCCCAAGAAAAGGTTAGCAAGAATCGGGAGCAAGAACAGCCCTACAGAAGAGTGAAGCCTAACTATGTATTCACTGTCAGATCTGTTGGATAAAACCCCCTATATCGGTCTTATCCAACATTAACCTATGTCGTAACCTACCGCTCCGATGCGGCTTTGCCGCTGGCTGGAGGCCGAGCCTTCGCGGAGTATGCCAAGGCGGAGTATTGGAACAAATGCGATCGCCCTTTGCTGTAAGCCAGGTTGAACTTATCACATCCTTACTTGTGAATCAGTAGGTAACGTGAAACCAAACATAACTCGATCGAGTGATCGCATTCAGTTGAAAGATAGAATGCGATCGCCCAACGTTTCGATGCAGCGCGGTTGTTAGGCAGTGCTATTAATATGCGCGACCATCTTTGTGCGTTAAAGCCCATTCGCCATTCGGCAATTGTGTTGCTTTGAGATCGTCATTTGGGAATACAACCTCATCTCCCTCAGTGCGATCGCCAACTTCAAGATAGGTTACGTTTTCTTGGGAGCGATTAATCAGTTGATGGGCGATACCTGTGCCTGCCTGAAATCCGTAGCAGTCACCGGGATGCAAAACGAATTCCTCTTCGCCGAGTACCAGCGTTGGGCTACCTTCCAATACCAGGATAAATTCTTCTTGCTTTGAGTGGCTGTGAGCAAGAGCAGAAATTGCCCCAGGTGAAAGATGGGTTAAATTAACTCCAAAATGAGTCAACCCAAAATAGTCACCCAGTTTTCGCTTTTGTCGTCCCTTCACAAGGGAAGCATAAGGTTCTGGATATATCGTCTTACCGCTCGGTGCTGAAATCGATTCAGATGAAATTGGCGATTGCTTCATAACTCACCTTTCCTTGTTATATTAATGGCGTAACAAACCAAAGCTTTCTTTACTTTTCCAGTATCGTCAAACCATAGCACTTCAGTCACCATACTCTGATGCTCTCGGTAATAAAGCGTGATGCTATCTACACAATGCTCATTTATCCACCCGTTATTTCCCTCAGCTTGCTATTAGATACCCCACGTATTATCCCAGCTATCGCACTCTTGAATCAGTTGATGTACCGCAGCATCTGCGGTTGAAAATGTACCGCAATTAGTTCTTTTTGTTCCAGATGCCGCATGACCCACATCTTGATACAACGCAAACTGACCGTTCTCAGAGTGAATAGACAGCGCGATCGCAACGCCATTTGTATACTGTTTCCACAAGCTAACAAATGAAGCTCCTTGTGGTATCAGATTTATATCTTTGACATCAAAAATCCATTGCCGTTGTTGCAAGTCTGTCCGCGTATTTTCCTCTATCATTACATTCCATGCTCTTATCGTATTTGAGTTGTACTATTGCCTAAACAAACACTAATTGAGCCAAAACTGCACTAGACACCGATTCTAAACAAGGATTTACAAGAACGAAAAGGCGATCGCATTAAGTTGAAAGATACAATGCGATCGCGAAATCAACTAACCTTTGCAACATGACTAGCATCTATCGACATTCCGCTCCAATAGGGTTGTTAAGGATCACTACTGCAACGCACTTTTTCAACAACTTGACGAATTGCATCAATGACTAATTCTGGTTTATCAAGTTGGATTGCATGTCCACTTTCATGAGCAATAATGTGAACGCCTTGAGGCGACTCATTGGCTAGCTCTGCGTGTAATTCTTGCAGTTTCTCAAGCACATCTTGTGTTATGTCGAAGTCTGGCTTTCCAGCCGACAAAACAATCAGAGGAATATCAGGAAACGGCTTTGTTTGCCGTGCTTGTTCAACCTGGTTCATGCTGATTGATACCGCTGCCGATTCCTGAGCAAAAGTTTTCCCAAACTGAGTTTGAGAATAGAGTGCTTTAGCCAGAGGTTGAAGTGAAGGTGGAAATTTTTGGAATAAACCAGCCGCCATAGGCACAGAATCAAAAGCGACAAGCAAACGAAGCAGACCGATACGTCCCATAATGGGCACTAGATGAGTTAACAGTCCTTCCAGTCGTTTGTTTAATTCAACCCATTGGACTGGTGTGTCCTCATACATTCTTTCATGAGCAACATCCACTAAAACCATCCCAGCGACTTCTTCTGGATAGTGATAGGCAGATAAGCGACTGAATAAACCACCTAAAGACATCCCCACTAAGACATAAGGCGGCTCAATTTCAACCTCTCTCAAAAGTTGCCGCAACTCACTAACAATTTGCTCAGCTGTGCGTGGTTCTGAACTTATAGCACTCCAGCCATAGCCTGCTCTATCGTAGGTCAAGATTTTTGTAAATTTTGCAACTTCAGGCTGCACTAATTCCCAGTCTAGGTGAGTCCCTCCGGTTCCACTATCTACAATGACTGTTGGGTAACCTTTACCCATAATTTGACAGTGCCAATTTTTACCATTGATTTGAATTAATTTTCCAGGTGGCAGAAACATAAGGCGATCACGACTTGTGGCAAATGCTTGATAAATTGCTCCAAGCCCGACTACTCCAATCAATACCCCAAGGGGTACAACAAGCCATAGCATTCAGTTGATCCCCAAGCTTAAGTACGTTTGCAATTGTCCCACAGATAGCTTTTCTGACTCGATGGGGCGATCGCACCAAGGTTGAGGTGGAGAAGTAGCGATCGGTTTCGGGTTTCATCCTTCAATCCGACCTACAAGAGCGGGCGATCGCACCGGGAGACTGGGAGTTAATCGTATGAGAATGAGAATCTATGCTCTCGAAATCTAAAATTTTTATTAAATATTTTTAACTGTTTTAACTGTCCTTGCATTCCTTTTCTCAGTCGTGCTAATTTTCTAAATGTTTGTATATACACATAGAAAATCATAGCTATGAGCTGGCAAGATTACATTGATACTAACCTTATTGGGACAGGGAAGATATCTCAAGCCGCTATTCTTAGCAAAGATGGTAATAGTATATGGGCGCATAGTAAAGGATTTGAACCCTCAGCAAATGAAAGGAAGGCATTAGCTGATATATACAATAATCCTCAGAAAGCCTATGAGGACGGTATTACTCTTGATGGAAAAAAATATATGCTTCTAAATATTGAGGAAAACTTGATTTTGGCAAAGCTAGGAGCTAATGGAGCTATCACAGCACAAACTAAACAAACAATTTTAATTACAATCATCCTTGCACCCATACAAATGGCTGAGGCTTTTCCTGTCGTTGCAAATATTGCAGATTACTTGATATCCTATGGTTACTAATTTCGCATAGTAGTTAATCTTGTATAGTCTTGATTTCCCCTTTGTAGGTTGCCTAGGCGGGAAGCGAAAACCCGCTTACGCAATTACTAGGCTGAATAAATTAGATGCTGAAAGTTTTAGAACATTGTTTACACTTGAACTTTTGCTTACCTGTGGAAGTCTTGCCGTTCTTGGTGTGGTCTAAAGTTTCAGCCAAGCGCGTAAGTTTCTGCACGATTGCTACTCAAACCCCTCAAGTGCCTTTAGCTGCTCATTTTCCTAACACATTCTTTGCTAGGGGTAAGTGTTCGCGTTCAATCCTTTTCACAGCGCCGCTGAGTGTGTGGTATCCATCGCCGATGCTTGAGTCATCGCTTGGATGCCCCGCAAACGCAGTGCTGTAAAGTTTTTCAATCCCACCACTACTAAAACCGCGCTGCACTAGATACTTCTCAACCGATTGCATCTGTTCAACCTGACTCATGCGGCACAGTTCCTCTGAGTTTGTCCCCAGTTCCTTCGCAGTATCCGGCATAAATTGAATCAAGCCAGTGGCTCTGGTTCCATCGAGCGCGATCGCACCCTTCTGGCACGGATCAAGAGCGCCACCCGTCTCAAACAACATCACCCCTAGGAGATATTCGGCTTTGGTGTTCAGTCGTTGCGCGGTCTGTTTTACGGCTTGGGTGAAGTCGGACGGCTGTGCTTTAGTTGATTGGGGTGTGATCGCCTCTCGCTGTAGGTTGGGTTGAGTAGTGTCAAGTCCTTGCGTATGAATCAGTAGGTAACGTGACAAACATGACTCGATTGGGCGATCGCACCAGGGTTCAGGTGGAGAAGCAGTGATGAGTGTCGGGTTTCATACTTCAACCCGAACTACAAGATCGGGCGATCGCATTAAGTTGAAGGATACAATGCGATCGCGAAATCAATACATCTGCACTTAGAGCTTCTTGAAGTATCTGGCAACTGGGAATAGCTCAAAGCCCACCTTTTCATAGGTGTGACGCGCTGGGGCATGACCAGGATCACCTCCAGTCTCAACCATAGCAATAGACATCCCAGCATCTTTCATCCAAGCCAGAGCGAATTCTATCAGAGCACTACCAATGCCATGACCTTGAAAGTCTGGATCGACAGCAACCATGTAGATTTCACCCATGCTGTCGTCTGAGTGTAGTTTCACGGCTACAAATCCCACAGTAGAACCTGCATCGATAGCAACCCATACGTTCGTGTCTTCCGCAGCACAGACATCCTCAACAGCTTTTTGCTGGCTCACACGCCAATGATTGGGATAGAATGCCTGGTACACATCAGCGTTCATCGCGTTCTGAATCGAATCAAAGACCGGAGCCCATGCCCGAAGCGAAAGACGAATAACAGCATCAAGGTGGCGAGGGTCGTATGGTTCAATTTGCATTCCCACATGAACTCCAGTTAATTCTGCAAGCTTTATCGAACATACTACAATATAGTACAAGCTCTGATAGCTTGGTTTTGAATGCTTACAGCAACTTGCCTCAATCGACGCCAAGCGGTTTTCGCTTGCTTTGAGAGTTCCGCTTCTAGACTGAGAATCTTGGCTTTTGCAGTCGCCTGTTCCTTGTGAAGCGTTTCCTGAAGATAGTGTAGAGATTTTTTCAACTGTTCAATTTTCTGCTGTGCATCAGTGTTTTGAAAGGCTCTCAGCTGTGGTAAACCCTCAGCATCTTGACCCGGAGTACGACAGACAGCAACGCAAGTTGGGCAGTTCGTTACCTCTAACATAACAACCTCCCGCTTACTGCTCTGCAAGCAGCTTGTAAATCTCACGCTTTACCTGAACAAGCAGATCGCGTACTCGATTGGCTTGCTCCACATTGCCACTTCGAGCAACTTGGGTGACAGCATCATTTAACTGGGTTAAAGTATGCCGCAATTCAATCAATTCAGAAGGCTTATTTTCTGTAAAACTATCGTGAGCATTTCTTGAATGGGAGTGCTGGTTGCGATCGCTCAAGAATTGTCTGCCACTCTCGGTAATCGTATAAACCCGCTTGCCCTCGACCTCCTCACTGGTCAAATAACCGCCTTCTTCCAACATCTGAAGCGTGGGATAAACAGAGCCTGGACTAGGGCGGCGAAAGCCACCACGACGTGCTTCTAGCTCTTTCATCAATTCATAACCATGCTGGGGACGCTCAGATAGAAGCCCAAGCAGAATGAACTTAATGTCACCGCGACGAGTGCGAGGCTCATCTCCCCATCCGCCACCCGACGAACCTCTGCGTCCATGTCGCCCACTCATGAAGAATGGATTGCTAAGTCCTTGTCCTTCTCCTGCCCATGCTGGCACGAAAAAACCGGGATGAAATTGTCTGTGTCTGAACATACTTTGCTCCTTGTGATTGTGAGTTATCGCGATATATCGTTAACCTTAAAATTAATCTATCGCGATATATCGGATTTGACAATCACAAGTTCTACATATCTGCTCAGTTGTCAATTGCCCACTAAAAATTTGAGTTAGGGTAAAAAGGTCAAGAGAGGTTGAGTTAGACTCAACCTCTCAACGCTCTCGCATCTCCCTTTTGTTCATCGACGTTGACAAAAACAGGAAAGCTCACAGCCTTGGTTGCTTGCCGGGAAAAGATTTCAGACGTTGTGGTACTCAATTGTCAGGAACGGTGCTTACCCCTAAAGCAGAAGCTTGTAGTATATTAGTAGCACGTCTCAACCCCTCATGGTTTCGTTAGCGCTCGATCGGGCTTTGCCTAAAGCAAATCGTAGAACTGTTGCTTCCGGAGGTACAAGGCAGCATACATTACACCCCTTGGCGTAGGCATATCAGAGCCAGAGGCAACACATTGGGCTACAGTCAAACCCCCTGCACAAAACCACGACCTAGTATTCAATGTTCAAAAGTAACACGGACATCTGGCAGCGATCGCGCTTGTTTAGTGTTGGGTGAGTGCAATCCGTATCCTCCAAAAGGTGTCTTTGCTCGTAGTAGATCACCTTTGCACCACCGCCGATCAAACCAGCAGTCCGTACAGTATGGTGTTAGTCCACGCTGCATCTGTTGATAGTGCGATCGCTCATCACCGTAGGTTGAATTGGGCTTTGGAAAACTAACATCTCATTATTTATGTGATTCATTTGGCAGCATTGCGGTTGTTTGCCAGCACTTAGCATCACCGTTGTGCAGCAAATAATAATTGGTTGTAATTGTCTTTGGTATGATTAGCGATATGAAATCGCCCAAAGAAGTTCTACACGACTGGGTTGCGGCCTATAACGCTCGCGATCCTTACGCACTCATCGAGCTTTATCACGATGATGCCATCAACCATCAGGTTGCTTTTGGTGCCCCACTTCAAGGGCGCGAGGTACTGCTTGAGAGTTTCATCGCCTTCTTCAATGCCTTTCCAGACAACTACACGCATCCTGAAAATATCTTCGAGGATGGTGAGTGGGTCATCATTGAGTGGAGCGGTGGCGGTACATTCTTGGGTGAGCTTGGCGGCAACCCACCAACCGGCAAGAGTTTTACACTACGCGGGTGTGGCTTCTTTCAGGTCATTGATGGCAAAATTCGTTTCCAGCGTGGCTACATAGACAAGTACACTTGGTTCACGCAAATTGGTTTACCAGTCTCATAGGCTTGTAAGTGTTGCACAACAACGAAGCTCATCCGAGTGTCGGCAGCAAAGGCGGCTTAACTTTGCCTTTCGTCTTCTGAGTTTATCGGTGCGGACAAATAGAGAGATCGCTTTTGTATCTCAAACTGAAACAAAGCAACCGATTCAATCGCAAACTTGCCAGACTGGAGACGACATCGAGATTAAAGAATACTTAAGCTAGCGATATGAAGCGCTCTATTGCAGTTGGACTACTGACATTTCTGGCTATTGGCTGTAGCACCAATCTTCCAACATCCTCCACTCAATCTCCCGCACCTGTAGCAATTGCTGCCAAACCTGCTGCCAACTCCTCAACCGTCCAAAGTCGGGATGTGTTTTATCTAAGCGATCGCTTTGGGTTTCGCTTCGTTTCCCCGCGTGGCTATGTCATCACGCCTACGGAAACGACTCAATCAACGAAGCCAAGTCCCCCGCTGGAAGTCCTAGAAGTCTGGCAGCAGAAAGATTTTTTGAACCGGGAAAATTTACCTGAAACTCCTCCGATCGTCAGCATCACTGTTTACGACAACTCCAAGCGGTTGCCCCTAACCAGTTGGAAAGGCGAACTCAGCCAAAATGACGATCGTCCCCTCACCGTTGCTGGACAGAAAGCGATCGCTTACACTTCGACTGGACTCTACGAGTCTGATAACGTGCTATTCAGCAGTCCCGATGGTCGCTATGTATTTCGCCTACAAGGAGCCTACCTGCAAAAGAACGATTCCATCCGGCAGGTATATCAGGACACCGTTAAAAGCTTTACCTTCGATGCGAGCGCTAGCACTTCTCCTAATAAATGGCGCATCAACTACAGCCGCCTCAAAAGCCTTTTAGCCGCCGGTGACTGGCGGGGTGCGGATGTGGAGACTCGCGCCATCTTCCAGCGATTGCAGAAACTCCAAGGACAGGGTGCAGACTTACTCTACGGCAGCAAAACTCTGCTCAATAGTCTTCCCTGCGAAGACTTTCGTACCATAGATACCCTCTGGTTGCAAGCCAGTAAGGGACGCTTTGGGTACAGCGCTCAAAAGCGCATCTGGCAGCAAACTGCCTCCCAGACAAAAAATCCGAAAGCACGAGTTGAGCAGTTTGGTCAGGCAGTGGGATGGCGCAGAAGCCAACCATTACCAGAAAAACATCCTTTTGGGGTAGTGTTAGCTGGAACCAAATGGCGGTTGGATTCAGAACTGAATTCTACTGCTACCGCACCAATCGGACAGTTTCCCTGGGCAGGAATTTCCTCTAACTTATTGAGTGACATACTCAGCGAACCCGGTTGTGGCAGTTGTACCACGGATGCCATTTATCTTGCTAGCGATCGCTATTACGACTACGTGCCTGCTTTGTTTACAAAGCTCAATCAGTGTCAAGTTCGCTAGTGAGCCGAAGTGACAAGTCAGCGCGAGGCTAACGCCTCGCTTCGCTGTTTTCATGCCCAAAGGGTTGTACGCTACGCTATCGCCGTTTCAGCTTACTGATCGCCCCTTCCTCTGCCAGCAGAACTACAAGCTCATGGCATTTCCCACAACAACTGAAATTCAGCATCAACCTATCGAAGTGAATCAGTGAGGCTTATGCTCGTTAATCAGCCAATTACTCGAAAGGTCAAATTAATCCGGGAAAGAACCGGACGTTTAGTTTTAGGAATTTGATGCTGCCAGTAGTGCTGCGTTGTTCCTTGCATCAACAAGAAACTACCAGAAGTTAAGTCTAATTGATGCTTCAAGCCTTTCTCGGAGCGATGCCGGAGCCTGAACCGCCGTGTTCCGCCCAAACTCAGAGAACCAATGACGGGATTTTGCCCTAACTCAGGTTCATCATCGCTGTGCCACCCCATACTGTCGTTGCCATCTCGGTAGAGATTGAGCAACACACTGTTGAACACCACACCAGAAACGGCTTCAGCCTTTGCCTTGAGGTCAAGTAGTGTATGCGTCCAGGGAGAGGGGTGCATCGTGATGCCAGAGTAAGTGTAGGATTTACCAGGATCGCCATACCAAGCCGTTAGCCTGGGTTGAGGCATTGAACGCCCGTAGATAGTAATCCAGTCCTGTCGCCAGTCGATTGTTTGAGTTAGTTGTGTGAGCAAGCGATCGCTTTCCTGCCCATCCAGCAGAGACGGGTAGAATACGATATCTGCGTCAGGCAGTTGGAGAGGGACACTGAGCATAACACAAACAAAACTGAGGGCGGCAAGAAATCAGCTCTCCAGAACCCTAACCGACAACAGGTAATTCTGCCAGAGCCATCGCTACTTCCTCTGCACTGTACTCAGTATCTACCAGTTTCCCTGTCTGATAGTCCATGTACGTCTGCATATTAAAGTGTCCATGACCGCAAAGGTTAAACAAAATGACCTTACTTTCTCCCGACTCTTTGCACATTCGGGGTTCCAGAGAAAGTAGCGGCTTTCTTGAGTTGAGGTTTCTATTGTCGCCGACTCCACGAAGCGGACGCTATGCGATCGATCCTCTCGCGCAAAACCTTGAGCAAGGAAGTGTTATGGTTCAGTATCAAAAACTGACTATTCCTTTTTCTGCAATGGGTTGGATTGCATCACGGGCACGAGAACCTTGAGGAGAAGGGCAATTGACCCAATCACACCAGCGATCGCCCCAATCACTACCGCTGTTGCCAAAATAATTTCAGTCGGGCTGGTGCCATATTGCATCCAAGCAGAAGGGGGTTCAACGGGAGTAGAATTCGTCATCACGACTTGGGCAGGCTGAGTGTTGGGCATAGAAGGATTGGAAGTTAAGGTTGTCATTGATTTCTGTTGAACTCGATAAATCCAACTTACTGACTAGGATCAGCCCAAACCAGGGATGCTAGGTGACGATAACAAACATCCCTTAACGAACCTAAACGTCCATCTCTTTACCTGGTTAAAGTAGAGCTAATTGCTACAAGCAGATTTAATGCTATGGGTTCCAGCCGAGAGCGTGGCTTTGCAGTTACACCCGAACGACTCGCATTTATCGAGCAGAAAATGCGTGAGATGGGGATTGAGAGCCGTGAAGCCTTGGCAAAAGCAGCAAATTTAAGCTCAGACGTTATTCACAAGAAGCTTTTTTCAGGAAGAAAGGTTGACAGGAGTACAGTTGAAGCGATCGCAAAGACTTTAAAGATTCAGCCTACGGAACTTGTCGAGTCAGATAGATGGTATCGACGTTCTAAACGCGCAAAATCTCAGGCTTCTACAAGCATTGATTGGCAGTACGTTTGCCGAACCATGCTCGATCGCCAGAAGAAGCTCAGCACCAATGAAGTTATTGCTTCAGAAGCGATGCAGTTTGATTTACTGGATGATGAAATCTTTATCTCGCTGGCGTTGGTTGAGCGGAAGGAGCCAGAGCAATTAAGCCAGAATGTTCATCCGGCAAGACCTATAGAGCAGTATGAGGAAAAGCCGCCGATTGAGTATGAGCAGTTTCGGGAACAGATATTGCGACAGGGAAATAGCGATCGCATTGCCATCATTGGTGAACCCGGAGCCGGAAAGACAACACTTTTACAGCACATCGCCTTCTGGATTCTAGACAAAGAGCTTGGTCTACCAATTTGGATCTCTTTGGGTGACTTGATTAAAAACGGTGATTTGCAACGTCTAAAGGATTACTTAACTCAGGTGTGGTTGGATAATGCCGTGCGAGATGTTACTCAGGACGTTAAATCTGATTTTTTGAAACAGTTAAATGAACAACGAGTGTGGCTGTTGCTGGATGGAGCCGATGAAATTGTTGCGTCGTCTGGCATTGCACTACGCGAAATTAATAATCAGCTTCGCGGTTGGATAAGTCAGTCGTGCATTATTCTGACCTGCCGCATCAATGTTTGGGAAGTAGATAGCAATGCTCTTAGAGATTTCCAAACCTATCGCACAAAGGAGTTTCATTATCCAACTCAAGTAGAACAATTCATTGAAAGTGGATTTCGTAAAAGCAATCAACAAAGCGGTGAACGTCTTAAAACCGAGTTAGCCAACACTGAACGTACTCGGCTTCAACAACTCGTCAGAAACCCATTACAGTTGATGATGCTTTGTACGACATGGCATGAGCAAGAGAGCTTGCCAGCAACTAAGGCTGAGTTATACAAGCGATTTGTCAGTGAGTTTTACAAGTGGAATAGAAGCAAGTGGAAGAAGAAAGACCTGAATTATGCATTCTTTCCAAATACAGTAGCTAAACAAGAAAAACTCAATAAAGCTCTTGGGCGTTTAGCGTGTCGTGCATTAGATGAGGAATCATCACCATTTCGATTGCCACACAATTTAGTTTTTGATGAACTGGGCGATCCCGATGAAGACGGTTCTTATTTTTGGTTAGCTCTTAATCTTGGCTGGCTTCAAGTTGCTAGAGATTCAGATAAACCGTCAGACAAAGTATACACATTCTTTCATCCAACCTTTCAGGAATATTTTGCTGCGTTATCGATCGATGATTGGCATGATTTTCTAAATCACACTTCTCACAATCCGGAGGAAGGAACTTATCGAATTTTTGAATTTAATTGGAAAGAGGTAATTTTATTGTGGGCTGGAAGAGAGGAAATATCCCCTCATCTCAAGGATATGTTTATTAAACAATTAATCTATTTTGACAGCAAAGAAAGTTTTTATTGGTACAAAGCTTTTTGTTTGGCGGCTGAATGTATGTCGGAATTTGCTTCTCTAAAATATCTGGACAGCATTATAGATAGAATCATTGAATGGAGTTTCGGATATTTTGATTCAAAGGAAAAAGAGTGGAAAACTTTTATTAACCCGATTTCGTCTCAGGCAAAGGAATCCTTAGGAAGGATTAGCAATGAAAAAATAACCAAGAAATTGAGTAACTTAATAAGCACTTGTAATAATGAAAAAATACTTATAGAGATTGCTATTTCATTAGCAAATTTTGTTGGAGGTAGATCAATAGCGATACAAGTTTTAGAATACATAATTGATACAAGTTATTTTAGTAGTACATCTATAGAAGCAGCTAAAGTTTTATATAAAATCGTTCCTAATAATTCAATGTCAATTCAGAAACTCTTAGGTTTACTTAAAGGAAATGATTATAGAATGTCTGCTTTGGCTTTGAAGGAAATTCTTACAGATAAGAGAGAAGTAATAAAAATATTAGAGAGTAAGATTGAGAAATTCGAACAAGAAAATTTAAATACTTACCTTTTAGCTAGCACATTAAATAAAATCGACCCTGGAAATATTTTTGCTGTAAATACTTTGATACGAACGATTCCAAAGATAGAAAATGAATCTTTTTGTAGATTGTTAATTGATATACTAGGAGATATACTGGAACAAACAGCAAACAAAGAGGCTGTGAACACTTTAAGAGCTTTAATTAAGACTAGAATCGATGAAGATGATGAATTTTTAAGGTACGAAGCAATAATTAATTTGAGCAAAATCGAACCTAATAATCCAGAAAATATTTCTGAATTAATGAAGATCGTGTTTTATGGAGATGAGCTAGCTTATTGGGAGCGTTTAAATGGTGCTGTAGTATTAATGCAATTACTACCAGATAAAAATATACAAACACCTATTGAAGAGCTGTTAAGAAAAATGATTATAGAAAATTCTCATACCGCATCTTTTTGTATGTTAGCTTCAGAGGAACTGGCGAAAATAAAGTCTGGTAAATCTTTTGCTCTCCAAACCCTACTGGATCTAGCTCAAACAAGTCAAGGTTTATCTGATGGTACAGATGTGCTTCACAAAATAAAAAAGATTATTACTAAAGAGGATTATTCAAAAATAATTAGAGTTTTTAAAAAATATCTAGTAGATCGGACTATAGAAATTAATCCTTGGTTTTATGTAGATTGTTATCAATTGATTTGGCATTGTACTCAAAATATGAGCTATTTAGAGTTTTATCGAGCATGGAATAATCTTACTTAAGATACCCTGTAGATAATATGTATCGTTTAGAAGCTGTTCAGATTTAAGCAAATACTATAAAAGAAGTTACGTTAAAGCGATCGCCATCCAAACCCCATCACTCCTAATCTGGAAACAGACCAGAGACTCTTATGACCACGGCAACGATAGCAACACCCCAAAGGGAAGAACCCCTCCTGTTTGAGGGATTGACCTGGAGAGAGTTCAAAGCAGTCGAGCAATTGTTAGACCGTCCAGGATATCGGCTTTCCTTCCTGGATGGAGTACTGGAGATTCGACGGATGCCAGGGGAACCCCACGAAACAGTTAAGAAGAGGATCGGTGCATTGGTGGAGCTTTACCTGCTTATAGCAGGGTTTGACTTCACCCCAACTGGCTCCATGATCCTAGAAAGTGAAGCTGGAGCCGTCAAGCGAGAGGCGGATGAATCCTATAGAACCCATTTGACATCTTTTGCTGGGGTGCTTGGCTTTGAAGTAAGCCGTTACTTTGCGATCAATGATAGAGCCTGCTTAACAAGACTGTTTTTTGCAAGAACAGGGATAAAACCAGCTAGCTGCAAGGCTTTTAGTTTCAGGAATAGATCTCAAATGGGTTCTATACAAGAGGGCAATCGAATTTGGCTGAACTACGAGCTAAGTTACAAATTTTATAGATTGATCGTCAGGATTTTTTTCTTGCTTTTTTTGTCGCTCAACACGACTGTATTGTAGGGTGATGTATCCGTTCCCGGCGGAATTGGCAGCCAAAAACTGGGGTTTTTATGATCGAGTTCGCCTAAATCAATGCTTTTCGTTATATCGCCATCTGTTGCCAGATAAGCGGTAAGTTCGCCTTTATAATCTTCAATTAAAAAGTCGCTAAATAAAACGACTTGCCCACCCTCAGGATGTATACCAAGGATGACCTGACCGCTGAAAGTTGTGCCTTTTCGTTCTTCATCAACCGTTGCCATTATGATTTCCGAGGGGTCTTGACCGGACATATCTGCCATAAACTTTTTCCTGGGTGAATTCTCAACAATTGAAAATGATTTTACAAGAGCGCTATGGGCGATCGCAAAACTCTCAGGACGTATTTCTGCATCGGTCTTGCAAATGTATAGCCAAGTTACTTCGGGTTTAACGCCTAATTGGAAGATTGAGTAGGGATGAGTAGAGGCTGAAAGCGATCGCGAAGCGTTGCTGCTATAAGAGATCGCATCACAGAAACCTGATAGAGGGGAGACGTTGAGAAGTTTCCGGATTCTGTTCTAGCAACCTACGAGAGCCACGGGAAGGGGTAGGCAGGAACACCAAGGTCAAATGCTTGTAGGTCATTTTCAAGGGGTCAGGAAGCGATCGCCTAAACAGCATCCCAGCACAAGAGGGTAGTACAGAGATAAGCTTTGCCATGCCTATAGAACCCATTTGACATCTCAACAAGAGGCTGAAAGTCTTTTGTTGAGATGTCAAATGGGTTCTATAAACTTACCCCTGGTCGAGTGCGTCCCGATCTGGCGATCGAAGTGGTGTTTACCAGTGGCGGCATTAACAAACTAGAGGTATACAAGCGCCTGAAGATTCCTGAAGTGTGGTTCTGGGAAGACGGAGTGCTAGAGATTTATCACCTGCGGGGAGAGGGCAACACTCTGGACTACGAAAAAATTTCCAGTAGTGAGGAAATGAAAGGGATCGATCTGGATTTGTTGTTACGTTGCATCAATATGGTGAATCACGTTGATGCCATCAAGACCTTTCAACAGGCACTCCAGAAATAGCTGGTCAAAGGCGATCGCGGCTCTGATCTTCGGTATTTCACTATAACGGCGATCGCAATTCCCACTGATGTGACTCAACTAGAAGCTTGCCAGCAGTTGATAGAGAAGGCGATCGCCGCATTGCGATGAGAACAAGTGCAAGCAGAACTACAAGCTCATTGCGTTTCCCACAACAGCGCTTTTCTCTACAATTGATGCCATGCCCATGCGTCAGCCAAAAAGCGCTCAAGGGCAATAGCTTGAATAGATGGAAACTGCTATGCGAACCCTTAAACTACCTTCTGGACAATTAATTCCGATTCTTGGTATGGGCACCTGGCAGATGGGGGAGAATGCCAGGAATCGCCAAAGCGAAATTGATGCCTTACGTCACGGACTCGATTTGGGTTTATCTTTGATTGACACTGCCGAAATGTATGGCGAAGGCGGTGCAGAGGAAGTAATAGCAGAAGCGATCGCTTCTCGTCGGGCGGAAGTCTTTCTAGTCAGCAAGGTCTACCCTCATAACGCCTCGAAACGAGGGACAATTGCTGCCTGCGAAAGAAGTCTCCAACGCTTGAAAACCGACTATCTTGACCTTTACCTGCTGCACTGGCGCGGTTCTGTACCGCTGGGAGAGACGCTGGAAGCATTGGCGACGCTTCAACAATCCGGCAAAATTCGCAGCTATGGAGTGAGTAATTTTGATGCCAAGGATATGGAGGAAGCCATTGGGTTGAAGGATGGGAAAGGAATTGCTACCAATCAAGTCCTCTACAACCTGATGCGACGGGGAATTGAGTGGAATTTACTGCCCTGGTGTCGGCAACAAGGTATCCCAATCATGGCGTATTCCCCAATTGAGCAAGGGCGTTTGCTGAACAATCAAGCACTCAAGGCGATCGCTCAACAGCGAGAAGTCACTGCGGCTCAAGTTGCGATCGCCTGGTTGTTGCATCAGGAAAATGTAATTGTAATCCCCAAATCCAGCCGCATTGACCATGTAGAGCAGAATTATGCTGCCCTGAATTTGAAATTGAGTGCTGATGAATTGGCTTCCTTAGATGCTGCCTTTCCAGCACCCACTAAACCTGTTTCCTTAGAAATGCTGTAAACACTTCTCCAAAGAACTCAACGGATTTATCTCGCGTTGGATAGTGTCTCAAATGAGCAAGAGTGCCTACCATGACGAGTTAACTTACAGAGCAAACGCATGGCTCAACGACCTGGAATCTTCCCCACCTTCTTCATCTCTGGCTTTGAGTGTTCGACGTTTCTCTGGAAGGACAAGGGACGGCGGAATCTGATTGCAGAAACACAGCACGATCGCCACGCACAGGAAGATTACAACATCTTGCGATCGCTGGGAATTGATGTGGTGCGGGAAGGGATTCCTTGGCCTCTAGTCGATCGTAATGGCTGCTACGACTTCTCTAGCCTTGACACCACGATCAAAGCAATGCAGCAGACGCAGATCGTTCCCATCTGGGATCTCTGCCACTACGGATATCCAGACGATCTCGATCCATTTTCTGATGAGTTTAGCGATCGCTATGCTAATTACTGTCGCGCAGCAGCGGAGTATGTGATTCCCCGCTTGCGTGGCCCCTATTTTTTCACGCCGATAAATGAAATTACGTTTTTCTCGTTCTGCGGCGGCGAGTGGGGTTGGGTGGCTCCTTATAAAACCACAAAAGAAGACCGTTTTCGCTTGCGATTGGCGTTGTGTAAGGCAGCGATCGCAGGAGTTAAGGCAATTCGGGAAGTAGAACTCTCTGCCAGGATGATCCAGATCGATCCCTTGGTTCAGGTGGTCGCACCGCGCGATCGCCCGGATCAGATCGAGGCAGCACATCACGAAACCTATGTGGATACGTTTTTGGCGTGGGATATTCTCTACGGGAAAGAGCATCCTGAACTCGGCGGTTCCCCGGAAATTCTCGATATCGTTGGCGCAAATCACTACTCTTTCGGTCAGATGGAATACCGAGAACACGGCCCCCATCAGGCGCTAGAACCCCACGACGATCGCATCAAACCGCTCCATGACTTAATGCAGTGGGTGTGGGAACGTTATCGTAGACCGATGATCGTTGGCGAAACCAGTGGGATGGAAGCAGGCAGAGATGAGTGGCTAAAGGACGTAGTAGAAGAGTCTCTAGCAGCGGTTAATTCTGGGATGGATTTGCATGGCATTTGTTTATTCCCTGCTGTTGATATGCCGGATTGGCATACCGGAAAGTGGCTGCACAACGGGATTTACGATTTAGTGGAAGAAGGGGATAATCTGAAGTGGGTGCCTTGCGAGCCATACATTGCAGAGCTACGACGCTGGCAGAAAGAATTCAATCGGGTTACGGCACTTGATGCTGACCCCTTGAGCGATCCAGTAGAACTGCAAGATGTGATTGACGCAGCTAAACGATTGCAGCCAGAAGCCGATCGAAATTGGAGTTAGAGATTCTATTCCCGCCCGCTCATTCATCCGTAACCTTCCCTCGCATCGACTTAATCTGCGATCGCTTAAAGTCCTGATGGCTGCCGGAACAACCGGGAATAGTCAAGGGTTGCTCATAGACTTTCTGGCAATCAATGCAGCATGGGCGTTGGGTAAAGCAAACTGACCATAACAACGCTGAATTTCGACTTGGTAGCCCACTTGTTGCAACATCGTGGCAATTTCTGCTGCTACATATAGTTGCTGGCGATGAACCTCGTCATCTCGACGATAATCGTTTCCTACTTGCCGAAAGGTAATGATTCGCCGAGTCAGGATGTGCCGATCTAGGTCTTCCTGTTTTTCCACCAAAACAATCCAATCTTCGCCTTCAGTAAAGCTTTTGACTGGAGTTGCAGAAGTCAGCTGTCCGGGTTCTGCAATATCAAAGATAAAAACGCCTCCCGGCGCGAGAGCATCATAGATGCGTTGGAACACCTGGGTAAGTGTTTGGTGGTCGGGGTCAAACAGGTAATTAAAACATTCACTAATCGAAATCACCGCATTACAGTCAGGAATTTCGACCTTGAACAATGAGCCTACCTGAAATTTAGCCAGAGGAACTCGACAACGGGCAATCTCAATCATGTCAGCTGAGATATCAACTCCCAATACTTGGTAGCCTGTCCTAACCAACTCCTCAGCTGACAGACCACTACCACACCCCAAATCTACAATCAGTCCATCCTGAATGCCATGCTGTTTGAGAATTGCCAGAATTTCTGGCATTGCTTGCAGAACGTAACTCCTGAAGCCGACATCGTGAATATAAGCAAGGTCTTTTCTGTACCACTCACTCATCCGTAACTTTTCCTCGCATCGTCTTAATCTGACTTCGCTTAGTTTTACTATCCAGACGCTTTCTTTGAGAACTACGAGTCGGTTTGCTGGGTTTACGGGGTTTGGGTAACGCGATAGCGAAGCGCAGATCGCACTTTTAATCAAGTCTTGCAATCGTTGCAATGCCTCTTCTCGGTTCTGCTCCTGGCTGCGGTGTTCTTGAGCCTTGATGACAATCACCCCTTCTTTGGTAATGCGCTGGTCGGAAAGCTTCAATAGCCGCTTTTTCTATTGACTGATTATTCAGCCATAAATTATTCTAGAGATGAAACAATCGATCCTATCAGCCCAGGCTGTTGCTGGAAAATCAGGCTGAAACGTTCATTGTGACTGTCCTACCGGTTCTTAAACGAAAAACAAGACTCTAAAAAGGTATAATACAGGCATGGCAACCATTTCACGTTATGGTGTGATAAATGAAAGAGACAACTCCCGCCGCCATGCCCCCTTGCTTCAATAGATGGTGCAAACGCTTTGATGATATATTGACGCATCAAGCCCAAAAACGGGAGTTTAGGAACTATATAAGCGGATTATTGGGGGAAAGTGAACGAAAAAACCTGTCTCAAATGGCGGATAACGCGGTGGGAGTGACTTACCACCGATTACACCATTTTTTGACGGAAGCGCCTTGGGATGCCCAACAGGTGAATCAGCGTCGCTTAGAGGTAATGAATCAGTGTTCTCAAACGAAGATTAGTCGTGGATTTACCCTAATTGTTGATGACTCAGGACATAGAAAAAGTGGCAATTTTACAGCAGGAGTGGGGCGGCAATACATTGGAGAAATCGGGAAAACCGATAATGGGATAGTGGTGGTAACAACTCATCTATATGATGGCAAAAAAAGCCTGCCTTTAGATATAGAGTTATATCAACACGCTAGTTCTTTACCTGAAGGAAAAAAAGACAAAGAGTTTAAGAAGAAGCCGGAATTAGCCTTAAATTTAATTGACCGTAGCTTGGTTCGAGGATATCGACCCGGTATCGTGCTAATTGATGCTGGCTATGGAAATAACACAACGTTTCTGCTGGAACTGGAAAAAAGGAAATTAAAGTATTTAGGTGGATTAGCCAAAAATCGTAAGGTAATAATTGAGACACAGGCAAATAGTCGAGAAGAGCTTTGCTTGAGCTATTTAGCTGAATCATTGCCTAGTGATGCTTTTATCCCTATTAAACTCAATCTAGATAAACCGAAAACCGTTTGGGTGGCGACTCTTGAAGTTGAACTATCAAGACACGAAGGAACGAGAACAATTGCTATCGTCATGAATGCCTCAACCTTCTGTGAAGCCAGCGACATTGACTATTTTATTACAAATGTTGGCTCATCCATTGCTACAGCCGAGTGGATAGTAACCACCTATGCTCAAAGGATAGTGGTAGAAGTTTTTTATCGCGAAGCAAAGGGATGGTTAGGGTTATCTGAATATCAAGTCCGAGATTTTCGTAGCTTAATGCGTCATTTCATTCTTGTGTTTTGTGCCTATACATTTATTTTATGGCACACCTTAACCGGAGGCTTAAGAAGGCGCTGGGCTAACAAACCTTTAAATACCTTTCCTGAAGCATTAGAGGCGTTTCGGACAGCGATGTCTTTCCGTTTTATGGAGTGGGTGAACGCTAATCGAGATGTATTCTCAGCCTATAAAGCTGCTTTGGGTTTTATTTGGGCTTGAAATCTGTTTAAGTCCCGCTACAAACCTGAAAGGAGACAGACATGGATTTGCATTACGAAGTTCAAGGTAAGGGTGAGGCGGTTGTGCTGATTCATAACGCAATGGCAGATTTGCGGGATTGGGAGTTCATTGCCCCGCAACTAGCCCAGACTTATCAGGTCATCACTTTTGACGGACGCGGTGCCGGACAGTCACCCCCACTGCTCGAACCTGCCCACTATGTTGAGGATTTGCGGCAGTTGCTTGACCATCTCAATCTCGATCGCGTGATTCTAGTTGGACATTCGATCGGCGGTCAAATTGCAACCGATTTTGCCCTGGCTTATCCTGATAGAGTAACCAGGCTGGTGCTGGTGGCTCCGGGATTATCGGGCTTCCAGTTCTCACCCGATGTTCAACAATGGTACGCGCAAATCAATGTGGTAGCTCCAGATTTGGAAAAAATGGTTGAGGTGTTGTTGAACCATCCTGTGTACAGCGTCGTGATGTCCAGTCCACAGCGCGATCGCATGATTGAGATGACGACGCACAACACGAAACGGTCTTTTGAACGGAAAACCTTTGAGATGCGCTGGGCACAGCCACCGACAATCGATCGCTTAAGTGAGCTTCAAACTAAAACGCTATTTATCATCGGCAAAAAGGATATGCCTGACCTTTTCAAGATTGCCGAATTATTTCAACAGGTACCCGACATTCACTTTGCCTACCTTGAAGGAGCCGATCATATGCCTACATTTACTCATGCTGATGAGGTTTCGAGTCGGATCGTTCAATTTCTCAGTCAGTAGAAGCCATGCCCCGTACCCCAGCAGAAAACGAGCGCATCCGTCAGGCAACGCGGGAGCAAATCTTGAAAACGGCGATGGATTTGTTCTTCACGAAAGGCTATCATGCAACCTCGATTGAAGATATCGCCAAACAAGCGCAGATTTCAAAGGGACTGCTTTACCACTACTTCAAGGGTAAAGAAGACGTTTTGGCAGCAATGGTCGATGTGCGGCTCAACGATCTGCTGGTCGTCATGAATGCTGCCGTTGCAAAGTCAACGCCTGCTGAGCAAATTCGCCATATTGCCGAGGGTGCGTTAGATGATGTGCGACGGCAACCGGAGGTTTTCCGATTTTATCTCAATCTGTTTACCCAACCCCGGCTCGACCCAATTGTGGCGAAATATAGCCAGAAGTTGATGGATGAGCAGGCAAAGCAGTTTGAGATCCAGACGCAGATGTTCAGCGAGTTGGGAGTTGCTAACCCACGACAGCGATCGCTCTATTTTTACTCGACGCTTCAGGGCATTATGCTGATGTTTTCAACTTATCCCAACACCTATCCGTTAGATGCGGTCAAGGCACAGGTGATTGCGGAGTTTTGTGGGGAGGAAGACTGAGTGTTCGCACCATCTCATTCATCCGTAACCTTTCCACGCATCGTTTTAATCTGACTTCGCTTAGTTTTGCTATCCAGACGCTTTCTTTGAGAACTCCGAGTTGGTTTGCTCCTTTTGCGTGGTTTGACGACTGCGATCGCACTCTTGATCAAGTCTTGCAATCGTTGCAATGCTTCTTCTCGATTTTGCTCTTGGCTACGGTGTTCCTGTGCTTTGATGACAATGACACCTTCTTTAGTGATGCGTTGGTCGGAAAGCTTCAACAGCCGCTCTTTGTAGCGTTCAGGTAGTGAGGAAGCGATGATGTCAAAGCGCAGGTGAATGGCAGTCGCCACCTTATTTACATTTTGTCCCCCTGCCCCTTGCGATCGCACCGCACTCATCTCAATCTCATGCTCTGGAATACTTACGGTGTTAGAAATTTGCAGCATGATTGATTCGCTTGATTATAGACAGTGCAGCATTGCACAGAAATTGTTGCCCAGTTTCGCTCTATTGGTGCTGATTCCAGCATAAAGTAGCAGCCTCGCCTCTAGCTCCCTCTCTAGCTGCAATATATCAAACACGGAGTTTTTCTTTCACTATGCCTAGAAACGTTCACTTTGTACTGCAAGTATTTCCTCGACAACGCTTGAGTGCTTTCATACTGTTCATGCCATTGGCGATCGCTGCACGTATAATTTGCACAACTGGAGGCTTTTATGTCCCAATCTGATTTGGAATACCGCTTGCATTTAAGTTGGAATGCGAATGCTCGTGCTTGGACAAAAGCAGTCCGCGAGCAACTAATATCTAGTCGCCGCGTTGTGACTGATGCCGCCATTGTGGAGGTTTTGGTGGCGCTGCAACCTCGCCGCGTGCTAGATGTTGGATGCGGTGAAGGTTGGCTGGTACGCGCATTAAACGAACGCGGTATCCAAGCCTTTGGGGTAGATGGGAGTCCTGCTTTAGTTCAACAAGCTCACGCAGCAGGTGGTGGTAGGTTTCGCACCCTCTCTTACGATCGGATCGTCAACGACCCAAATCAACTCGATGGACTATACGATCTCGTAGTCTGTAACTTCTCGCTGTTAGGGGAAACCATTGTACCGCTGCTGGCTGCGCTGGGTACAGTTCTAGTACCTAATGGGCACCTAGTTGTGCAGACGGTTCACCCGTGGAGTGCCTGTGGCGACACCGCCTACAAGGAGGGCTGGCGAACCGAGTGCTTCACGAGCTTTGGCGAGGACGAGTGGGAGCCAATGCCTTGGTATTTTCGGACTATCAGTTCGTGGCTGACAGCTTTTAACCAAACAAAGTTGCAGATACGCCAATGTATTGAACCACTTGAGCCAACAACGCAGCATCCTCTATCGCTTATTCTCGTGTCCTGCGTAGAAGAACAATTCAGAGGATCTGCCTTATATGATGAGAAATAGTTGAGCAAGCCCCAGTTAGGTTAGTTGTGTTTACAACATCTCGTCTCATCTCAAACTGGCTCTTAGTTGCACTACCAATAGCCCTATGCGCTTGTGCATCATCTGATGCTGTCGTTTCAACTCCAAAAAACGTAATTGAAGCCAAGCCACAATCCTTGCCACCATCCGTAAATAATGCTGAGAAACTCAACAGCATTCAAGAAGAACGTTACTCGCTGCTCATTCATCGAGTAGACAAGCGCTTGGAGGTACTCAATAACCAAAGCGTTCCGATTTACAAAGCAACTATCGGCATTGGTAAGGGTGGACTCAAAGACAAACAAAACATGAATGACTTTGTTACTCCCACAGGCGAGATGAGCGTAGACTTGATTCTCTACAAAAAGTCTGAGTACAACCAGATTTCCCAAAATAACGTTAAGCGTTTTGTCAAAGTTACTCAGTATCGCAACTTAGTTAACCCTCAGCAAGGATTAGTTCAGCTATTCAAGAACATGAACCATCTTGACTTTGATGGGAACGGTAGCCCAGACAGAGCTTATGGAAATGGCTATATCGGACTCACTTCAACGACAAGCATCACGGGTCCCAAAATGAGTACATTTCAGGGAACGCCTTACTGGTTTTCAATCGCACTTCATGGTACACCCGATCCTGACAATATTGGTCAAGCTAACTCAGGTGGCTGCATCCATCTGGACTCAAACACTTTGCAGCAGTTAATTGAGAAGGGTTGGGTGAAGTTAGGTACCAAAGTAACGATTGTTGATTAATGTATTGACGTGGTTGTGTTTTCTGCGATCGCGGTAATGCTCTTTATTCACAAATCAAGCTGACTATAAATAAGCTAGTTTTCCGCTAAACTTGCCCCTTCATAACTTATGATTCGCGCCTTTGTATAGTTAGCTTCTGCAATTGGCATCGCACTCCGCACTTTTATACCTGAAGATTTGACAGAAGTTTGTATTGATTGGCTGCAACTGCGCTCAGAATTTGGTACCTTATTGACGTTTTGCCCGCCTGCCCCTTGAGAGGGCATTGCAATCATCTCAATCTCATACTCTGGGATACTCACCGTGTTAAAAATTTGTAGCATAATTTAACAATTGTCCAGAGATGAGTCGCACCAGTCGTTGAGCAGATTTCGCTCTGATTCGCCTTTATTCATTATCTCCTGACAGACAAAGTAAGGAAAATAAGCCGATGGATCGATTGAATTTCAATGTAGTCCAGCAGTTCTGGACGATCGCTAAGTCCTATTGGTCAGGGGATGAAAAATGGCAAGCCAGAGGGTTATTGCTGGGCGTAGTGCTGTTACTGCTGGCGTATACGGGATTGAGTGTAGTTCTCAACAACAAGCGAGGAGTGCTGATTTCAGCCCTCTCAGCCCGTGATGAGCCACGCTTCTGGGAAACTGTCATCATTTTCATCGCTGTGTTGGTGATCTATGCACCATTGCTCGCAGGCTATACCTATCTGCGCGATCGCCTCAGTTTGCAATGGCGGAAATGGCTGACTCATCGGTTTGTGGATAACTACTTTCGCGATCGCGCCTATTACAATCTGCATATCTCAGGCACTGAAATCGATAACCCAGATCAGCGGATTTCGGAAGATGTTCGC
The DNA here is from genome assembly GCF_039962015.1 of Trichocoleus sp. AS-A1. Classification (NCBI taxonomy): domain Bacteria; kingdom Bacillati; phylum Cyanobacteriota; class Cyanophyceae; order Leptolyngbyales; family Trichocoleusaceae; genus Trichocoleus; species Trichocoleus sp. AS-A1. The sequence continues at coordinate 59,443 of NZ_JAMPKG010000017.1, forward strand.
AGTTTTACCCAGGAATCTCTCACCTTTGTACTGGTGTTGGTGCAGTCTGTGTTGTCAACGATCGCCTTCAGCAGCGTACTTTGGGGCATTTCTAAACCCCTGGTGTTGTTTCTGGTGTTATATGCCCTAATTGGGACAGTAGTAACAACTTTTGTATTTGGTAAGCCGCTTGTCCGACTCAACTTTGAACAATTGAAGAGAGAAGCGAATCTCCGCTTTGGTTTGGTGCGGATTCGGGAGAATGCGGAAGCGATCGCATTCTATCGAGGGGAAGAACAGGAGTCAAACCAAGTTAAGCATCGGTTCCTCGATGTGTTTGAGAACGTCAAACGCCTGCTGGTTTGGGAATTAAACTTAAATGTTCTCACCAACGCTTATGAGTTCATCCCCTTCGTCCTGCCTGCCCTAGTTGTCGCACCCGCGATTTTTGCCGGGGAAATGGAGGTGGGTAAAGTTTCTGAGGCACAGGGGGCTTTTGTCCGCGTCTTTTTCTCGCTCAATGTTGTCGTTGCCCGCTTCCAGCAATTGACCACTTTTGGCGCTGGGATTAATCGTCTTTATACCTTTGCCCAGTTTTTAGAACAGGCAGAGGCAGATCGGGCATCCGATGAGCAACCCAGGATTCAGACGGTATCAGCAGATCGGCTGGCAGTCGAACATCTCAGCCTGCAAACGCCTAACTATCAGCGCACATTAGTCGAAGATTTGTCGCTAGAGTTACCTGCGGGAGAGGGACTTTTGGTGATGGGACCAAGTGGTTGTGGTAAGAGTTCGCTGCTGAGAGCGATCGCAGGTTTGTGGGATTCTGGTACAGGGAAAATTGTTCGTCCTGAATCCGACGAGATCCTATTTTTGCCGCAACGTCCCTACATGGTGCTTGGTACTCTGCGCGATCAATTGCTGTATCCCAACACGCATCTTGAGGTTGACGACGAACACTTAAAGCAAGTGCTGGAACAGGTTAATTTAGCAGGTTTAGAGGAAAGATTTGGCGGTTTTGATGCCCAGGAGGATTGGGCAGATGTCCTCTCTTTGGGCGAACAACAACGGCTAACTTTCGCCCGGTTGCTGCTGAACAAACCCAACTACGCCATCCTAGATGAAGCAACTAGCGCCCTAGATTTGGATAACGAGGAACGGTTGTATCAACATTTGCAGGCAAAAGGGACTACTTTCTTAAGTGTGGGACATCGTGCTACGTTGGCAAATTATCATCAGTCATTGCTGGAACTCTCCCAGGATAGGACTTGGCAGCTTAAACAACCCCTAGCTCTTGTCGAAGAACAACCGGAGTTGTTGGAACTTCCATCGACTACCTGATATTTTAGAGCGCTCGGCGGAAGCATCCCATTTGTGCAAAAATACCTGCTGATTGAAATAGCCAATGCAATGGAAGCTGGCAAGCTCAAGTCCGGAGATAAGCCAATCCATGACCATAGACATATCAAATCTAAGGTTTAAATCCCGTGCAGTTCGCTAAAGTTTAAAAAGATATGAATCGTATTGATGGAGAATCTAAATCCCAAATGATACCGCTGTGGAATAAATCTTTTAGTGCTTTTTGCTTGAGTCTGCTTGTGATGTTCGCAGGGAATATCGTTCTGATTGGTTGTGGTGAAGCCGCTAAAAATTCCGAACCTGTACAAGAATCGGAAAAAGAATCCAACCAGGGTAATCAGGCTGATGATGACGATAACGAGGGGCAAGAGACCACTGGCTCATCCGATCAAAATGACGATGAGGAGAAGGATGGACAAGAGGAGAAGGATGGAGAAGATAAGGATTAGCAGTGGCGATTCACCTAGCGCGATCGCTTGATAGCCGCAGCCACTGATTCGCGTGTACTCTAAATTTACACGCGAAAGGGACGACTTTTTTGAGTGTTGGGCATCACTCTACGTGGACAAATTACCATCAGTCTTTGCTGGAATCCCAGGCTCAAACGTGGCAGATTAAACAACCGCTAGCTCTGCTCAAACATGGCGAAAAGGAGTGACATTTAAATCCGATCTCCAGTCTGCTAGTGGTTTTTCCCAAGCCTCTTCCCACTTCTGCCCTAGAAAGGGTTTTGCCCGATCCCCCAAATCGTAGCTCTGCTGAATGAGACGTACAAGCGGGTTTAAATCGCTGTTCATCTTGATCGTATTCAGGGTGATTGCGGCAATCAACATCACTGCAAGCGGAGAGCGATTTTGCGCGAGCGTAAATGCTTGCAGCCCAATCTCTCCAACAGGATCGGTGCCAAATCCTGTCACGGTATGCCAAATATCATGAGTTTGTCGCATACGCAGTGCTAAATAGCTTGTGTCATCTTGAAGCTCGACTTGGCGATAAAACTCTGGATCGAGGTTGGCTGCTCGCATATGAGAGGCATAGGCAAAGCCTAACGAATCTTCAGGCAGCTTGAGTAACGCTTCTAAATTGGGAGTCGGTGCAATATATTGTTCTTCAAAAAGTTGAGCGATTTCAGGATGGGACTTGAGATAGGTAATCGCGGCAGCAGAAACTTTATGGTTGGCTAAGGCAGCAGCAATATCAAAAACTGCCTCGATATCTGTTCCGTTATCGATAAAGGCAAGGAAACCTTCCAAACCTTTCAGAAGTTCTGGAGTAACCGAGCGACTCCTATCAGCATTGATAATCGAGGGGGATTTTGACATCGGGAAACCTTCGGTAATCAAAATGAACGAACCCTTGGCGGGATAATTTCACGTATCTGGATCGAGACCCGCAGCTCTTAGCCGCTCTGCCAGTTGTGCTGCCCTATACTCTAGCTGCGATCGCTCTGTTGCGTTCGGCTTCTACCTCAGTTAACACGCAACTTCCTTGTGCATCATACTAGCGCAGCCACCGTCTGTTTAGGACTATTTTAGGGATTCTTGAATTGCCTGATTGCGACTATCTACGGGGCAAAGTTTTGTAGCAATTGAGCAGGAGCGAGATGCCTCCGGCAGGTTGCGCGGGATGCCTCCGGCAAGTTGCGCGGGATGCCAATCCAATTACTTCCTAGTTCCCCGTGGGGCGCGTTCAGCATCTGTTCCAATCCACTGCTTAGAATTCACGACGGTATCAATTTTATTTTCCAATTCTGTTAGTTGGGTCGGTGCATCAGGTGAAGGAAGGTAATGGTGTACTGTTTTTTGTTTCTTGCCGATCGTTAATGAGGTAATAGCAGAAGGTGCATCGGTGTGTCCACCTGTATAGCTGTCTTGAAGCTTGAAGTAATTGAGCTTTTGAAAGTCTGCAATGAGCTTTCTCGCTGCTGTTTTACTGATAGTTGTTGTTCGGGTGCCAGTCACTTTCACAAACCGTTTGCCCTCGTAAACCACCTTGCCATTGCCATAAACAGTGAGTTTATAAATGGGGCAAAAGCCAAAACAGGCTGTCCGTTCGAGTGTCAGCGCAACTTGTGGTGAGACTTGTCGAGGTTGATTGAGTAGCCTTTGATTCGGAGTAGTGGTTTCAGCCGCCAGGAACGGGGAGTTAGGAATAGAGACGCTTAGAACACTACTGGCTACACCGATTATTAGACTTAGAAGAAGTGGCGATCGCATTATCGTTAGGCTCTAAATCAGAAAGATTGACTTAACTTCGAGTTTATTCGGCTGTTTCAGCTCTCAGTTCCCGGTTTCTAATTCAGAAACCGGAAGACGATGTAGGAATTTTCTATTTTTAGGCTAAGTTATCGGCTGTTGATGCTATTGGGTGAAATAATTGGTGTTCTCCGTAGACGAGTTGGGTGGTTACACCGCAGCGCACCCTAGAACAACTCAGCTTTGACAACTGAACGTACAGCAATATCTTCAAGAGGTGCAGAAAGCAAGCGATCGCTTGTTTAGCGTCTAGAATTGGAAGCATCCAATGAGCGACTCCAACTCATACATTGATTAGGAAACCCTATGTCCTGCAAACACCTCGATGAAGTGACTCTGCAAAACCTAATCCATAAAGCTAACTACCCGGTGTTTCGCTGTGAAGAGTGCATGCGGATCAATGGTCGTTGGGTGCATCTTCGCATTTGTCAGACGTGCGGTAAGATGCTGTGTTGCGACTCGTCAGAACATCAGCATGCTCGTCGTCACTATGAGGAAACCGGACACACTGTAATCAGCTCAGCAGAGTTAGGAGAGCAATGGCTGTGGTGTTTTGTGGATGAGCAGCAGAAGAATTATTGAAGATGCACTCAATTGGGGCATCTCCTCAACTTACAAGTAATTTTAAAGAAAGGCGATCGCATAATCCTTCCAAACACTAAATCGAAGAAGGAGCGATCGCCTTAATGCTACGGGTTAGGATTTAGGGTAGAGCGTTCTGATTGAAGTATGGCAAAGCAGGAAAATCCCCTTACGGGAGAAGCGCTAGTTAAGGAAGTCTGTCGGCGGATTCGGGTTGCCCGTAGCTACTGGGATGCTCACAATAATGCTGCTTGTCGGGGAGAACGCGATCGCGCTTTAGCCCTCTACAACACGCTGACCAAAGAACAAAAAGACCAGATTCCGCAGCAGTTGCGGGTGTGGCTTCGCTACCGCAGTGAAAAATACTTTGGCGCACACCGAACGCCGCCCAAGTCGAAACGAAAGTCGAAGTAGTATTTTCCTTGCATCTAGCCTTCCGTCTCTGGGTTCGCGATGCGACTGCGTCGCCGCTACGCTAACGCTTGGGGATGAACAACTACAATTGCATTGATGCCCCGGAAATCATTTGGATTAAACGTCAGTAAATGCGTTACACCATGCGCCAACATCACGGCAACCAACCGGGCATCATGTACACGCTTACCCTGAAGTTGGTAGCTTGTCACCAGATTGAACCAGTGGGGGAATATTTGTGGCGTTTCCTCAAGCTGCGGGAACTGATTTAGAATCAGCTCGATTTCAGTACGAGTTTGTTCGACACTCCATCCCAATCCATTCACTTGTGCTGGACGAGTTGCAACAACCCAGAACTCAATAATGTTCTGACTGGTGATGAAAACGCGATCTCGTTGCCTTAGAAGAGTAGCTGTTGCTCTACCAGCTAGTAAGTTCACTGGTGAAGTGCTATCGCTCATGCGAAGTAAAACATTGGTATCGAGGAGATAGTCGGTCATTAGTCGTAGATGTTTTCCCGATGTAACGCTTCATCAGGTAGGTTGACACCATTCTGATGGCTTTGTACCCACTGCATTAATCGTTCTGCCCGTTCTTCAGGCGTGGCGGTTGCCCAAAAGGGTTGCGCTGGGGGAACGGGGGACAGGATTAAGCGATCGCTTTCCACCTCTACTACAAAGCGGCTATTGGGCTGAATTACCTGTAAAATTTCGGCAGGTAGCTGTAAGGTGCCTGATTCACTCACTTCAACGATCAAAGACATTGCGATCGCCTCCAAGGCATCAATAAGGTGTCTGTTTAGAGCTATTTTACTGATTCTTCAATAAGCTACGATCGCACCAGTCAGCAAAATTGAATTATGTCAAAGCAGGAAAATCCCCTCACGGGAGTTGCACTCATCAAGGAAGTCTGTCGGCGGATTCGGGTTGCCCGTAGCTACTGGGATGCTCACAATAATGCTGCTTGTCGGGGAGAACGAGAGCATGCTTTAGCCCTTTACAACACGCTGACGAAAGAACAAAAAGACCAGATTCCGCAGCAGTTGCGGGTGTGGCTTCGCTACCGCAGTGAAAAATACTTTGGGGCACACCGAACGCTTCCCAAGTCGAAACGAAAGTCGAAATAGCACTTTCGGAGCATCGCTTTGAGCTAGACTTTTGTACTGTTTAATTTTTTAATAAATTCTTGACTGTCTCAAAAGAATTACCTAAGTAGTATGTCTTTAGCAAATCAAAGACTCGATAATGATTATCTCGAATTGTTTCTATATTCCAATCGTTATACGACATAAAAATATAGTTAGTATTTGCTCTATTCTCTATAGATCCTTTATATTTAGTTTTTTTGTCATGAAATTCTTTGTTACTTAATGATGAATTCTTTTTTCTATCTACAAGAACTATATTTCCCAGCCTATGAACCCATTTTTTATGATCAAGGTCTGAAATATTAGATAATGCTTTACTTAAGCTTCTAGGCATTAAATGCTCTACTGATGAAGTAAGTCTATCGAAATAGAGTTGAGAATTTAGGCTGCTAGTTAAAAGATCAATTTTCAATAGCAAATAGCGAGTTTTGCTAATTCTCTGCCCTGAATATTCACCCCATTTTTCATTATCAAGAAAATCCAGAAAATATTCAATATTAACAGCAGTAGAAGCTTTTTCATCTTGATATTCATATTTTAGGACAGGAGAATCAAGAAACTGTGAGGCTAATTCTTTTAAATCGCCATCTTGCTTCGATATTTCCTCCATTTTCCTTAAAATAATAAAAATTCTTGACTGAAAATTACCTTTACCCGTCAACCAGTAGACTGAGCAAAGGTTATCTAACTTTATTAGGAAATCATATATTCTAAACTCCTTAAAACACTCTCTGTAATGCATCAAAGGAGCAATATAGGCGTTTCCGTAAGTTTTTGTCAGTATATAGTTAAGGTTTACAAAAAAGTTTCCAGCCTCCTTACAACAAATATCATTGCTAGTAATGGCTTGCAAATGTTTAGCATAACGACCAATGACCTCAAAAGTACCCTCCCCTCTAGTTAGCATATTTCTTTTATACATAAACTCGAATGCTTTGTTAAGGCTTTGGTTGTCATCGCTTCTATACTTCATTGTTATGAAAACAACAGCCCATAGAAATTCATCGAATGAGTTATATGGTTCATCAATAGCACTTTCATATTTCTCCCATTTCTCAGCAAATTCTTTTCTGTCTTCCTGGTCTTTTATGTGCCTTAAATTTTGTGCTCTCAAAATATCACTTGCCTGTAGTTGAAGGCCTCGGCTATTTAGTACTGTGAATAAATTGTATGCATCATCAAGGTTGTTAGGAGTTGACAAGTATATAATCAAAACTTTCGTGCAAAGATAAGCATAAAAATCTTTTAAATACTGTTCTACCTCCAATCCCTCATTAGACAGCTCTTGAAACCAAGCGTGCAGTTCTAAAATCGCCGCTGCCATATTTTTGACAGAAACATCATTGTTCTTATCCTGAGAAATTGATCTAAGACTATCGAAATCTTTTGTTCCATTATTTTTGAGTACATATTCTTCTAAAAATTCTTTGTCTTTCCTTATTTCAAACTCTATTCTATTTCTTTCGGGAATGCCGTCAAACTCATCCCTTTCCTGCCTCATCCGAGTCCGAATTTTGTTTTGTAACTCCTTGCTTTTTGATAAGTCTCTTAATACTGCCTGTAAGAGGTAAAGGGTTATAAATCTTTGTTGACCATCTAGTATATCTTGAGAAATATAAACGAAATCTCCCTCCTTAGATTGCTTAGTATTCCAAACCATGCAGCCCAAGAAATACTCCTTATCTTTGTCCCTCTCCATAGCTTTGCGGATATCATCAAGTAAAGCAACTACCTGGTACTTACCCCAAACATATGGGCGTTGATACTCAGGTACATTGTAAAAGCTATCAGCAGAGAAGATATCTTTAATATATTTTTTTCCAGTATCAAGCGTATAAGAAGACATATGGCTCGACTTTATCCTTGTCTTTATGGGGCTTACTATAATATTATGTTCAATATTTTCGCATTCGGCAATGAAGCACCTCATCCAGCTAAAAAAGCTGCCTAATTTACTAAAGAAACTACAGTATTCCAGAATATACATGAATCAATGCAAGGAGTAGCTCTGCACATCAAACCTCTATTAAGACTTTAGAGTGTTTCTTGAAGGTTGATTTTGTACGTTCGCGCAACCCTCAATTCAAGCAGCTACAAGCACATTGCACTGTCTTTACGCCTCAATTTCCCAATCCTCAATCTGCAACCCCTCAATCCGCCCATACTCTCTTGTATTATGTGTCACCAGAGTTAAATTATTTGCAAGAGCGATTCCTTCAGAAAGCTTCTCTAACGCTGCAATTTGTAAATCATAGGCACCAATCGGAATTACCGCACTGGCAAGACACGCACGAATTTGACCACACGCGATCGCAGCCTCATGTTCAAAAGGAAGCGAGGCAAACCGTCCAACTTACAAGCAATTCTAAAAGAAGGCGATCGCAAACGAAGCCTCATCTATTCATGCCTCTAGATTGGGCGAAGTGTTGCCAAGCTAAGGGAAACAGAACTATTCATCTAGAGTCATTAGTTAGTAGTGAATCACTACTACTTTTGCCTTGAGTATGAAGAAAACAACTGCCTTAACAGTGACAGTCCTCGCGATCGCTACACTTGTGGGGACATCTGTGGCACATTCTGCTGGCTTCTTCGCTCAAGCACCAACCCCTTCCGTAGCTCAAGCTAAACCATCTTGGGAAAACTCCAAGCTAGTTCACAAGTTGCCCACTGTCGCAAACTATGCCAAGTTTAGCTCTAATGGACTTCTACTCGTCTGTAATGGTGAACAGGGTAAAGCCATTCAGTTGTGGGATGTAAGGAAAGGGGAATTATTCTCATCTATCAAAGCCGACGATACCACTTCCTTTGGCGATGTTGCCATCAGCGCTGATGGACAGTTTGTTGCCAGCATCATCTACTCGCAAATTGATAAATCAATAGCAGTTGGTCTGTGGAATAGCAAAACCGGAGAAGCGATCTGGAAAAAACCAATTGTTACCAATAGCGCAGAGTTTCGCTCGCCTATTGATTCTGGGGAAAATTTCCCGGCTAGCATTATTTCCAGCTTGGAATTTAGCCCAAACGGACAATCTATTGCCAGTAGCGCCCGAAAATATTTTGGTTCCGAAAATCCCCAGATTCAGCTATGGGATGTAGCAACCGGCGAAAAGCGTTTTGTACTCAGGAGTAATATCAAATCTTTACGAAGGATGAGTTTTAGCCCTGATAGCCAAGTGTTAGCCAGCCTCGGTTCCAGTCAATCTATCCTCAAGGGAGGAACTTATCACTGGCAAGGCTTGATTCAACTTTGGAATCCTAACACAGGTCAACTCCTCCATACCCTAAAAGAAAAAAATGAGTTACTTCCCCAGAGCATAGCCTTTAGCCCGGATGGTCAAATGTTAACCAGTCTGTCAAAAGACGCGATATATGAAGCTCACCTCCGCACTTGGGACGTGAAAACGGGTGCAACTGTGCATACTGTTTCGGCTTCGGTAGACAGAACGGATGATCAGTTATCACTCAGTCCTGATGCTAAAACCTATCTGGTTGCTGGTCAGGTAGCTGGTTCACGTATTATTAATGTCGAAATTCGCAAGGAATGGCCTCTTCGTGGTTTTGATGTGAGTAGTGGTGCTAGTACAGGATTATTTAGCCCAGATGGTCAGATGTTGGCTGTTCCAACGGTAGCAGGAATTCCGATTTGGCAAGCTTCTGGTAATTAGTAATTGGTTACTTACCAAGGCAGCACTTCTCCATTGGCGTGCCAAAAAGTGCCTGTATTCTCCAGCGTCAACTCATCAATCCGCGCCAACAACCCCTTTACAGACTCTTCCGGCGTAATGCCAGTAAAGTTCGTCATACGACTTTGAACTAACCCTGGATGCAGAATTGCCACTGCGATCGCACGCGGTTTGAGGTCGAGAGATAGCGATTTGCCAGCCATCGATAACGCCACCTTCGACATCCGATAGCCATAAGAACTGCCAGAGGTATTATCTGCAATTGAACCCATCCGACTTGTCATCAGCGCAATCTTGGAACCTGCTTTAAGCAGTGGCAATAGGGCGTGAGTCACTCGTAAAGGCCCCAGCGCATTCACTTCAAACTGCTCTCGAATGCTCTCAAAATCCAAGTTTTCCAGCGTCACGCGCTTGATGATTCCGGCATTATTAATTAGAACATCAATCGTCGTGTCACCCAGGCGATCGCGTAAATCGGCAACCGAAGCATCAGAGGTAATATCAATTCCCTCCTCAACCTGCACCCCTAGCCGCTTCAATTCCTCAGAAGCACTGCGACAGACAGTGATCGCGCGATCGCCCCGCGCTTGCAGTTGGCGGCAATATTCGTAACCAATTCCGCGATTAGCACCCGTAACCAGATAAGTTGCCATGCGAACTCCAATGTCTTGATTAGAGGGACATTTCTAGACACTCATAGCCTATCTGAAACTGTCGCTTACCATCGTGTTCCAGAATGTTGCCGGGTGCGATAATTATCCGAACAAAATCTCAGGTGAAGTATTTGGAATTGACTGCTTTAGCGCTGATCCTCCGACCTTCAGGCGGGGAATGAGCTTAAAGTGTTTCAATTTTCTAGCGTCGTCAGGTCGAGGATGGCTTGTAGCCCAGCATTCGGAAGTAGAGTCCTTGTTGGGATAGAAGTTTGTCATGAGTGCCTTCCTCGACGATCTCGCCCTCCTGCATTACAAAAATGCGATCGCAGTCTACGGCAGTTTCGAGTCGGTGCGTCACCAAGACAATGGTTCTTTTGCGACGCAGACGCTGGAGGGTTTCTATCACCCATTGCTCGTGCTTCAAATCTAGCGAACTCGTGGGTTCGTCGAGGATGAGTATCGGAGCCTTCGTAGCTAGCGCCCGCGCGATCGCTAAACGCTGCCGCTGTCCGCCGGAAAGGTTCTGTCCGCCCTCGCTGAGCATCGTATCGTACCGCTCCGGCAAGGCTTCGATGAACTCAGCCGCCCCGGATTCCACCGCCGCCTCCCGAATCTCTTGTAAGGTCGCTTCCTCGCAGCCATAGGTAATATTCTCCGCGATCGTTCCGGGGAAAAGTGGGCTGCCTTGCGTAACCAGCGCCATGTGTTTGCGGACATCGGCAACCTTAAGGATGCGGATATCGAAACCGTCCAGTTGAACGCTCCCGTTTGTTGGGTCGTAGAAGCGCGGCAAGAGATTGAGCAACGTGCTTTTTCCCGTCCCGCTTGGACCCAAAAACGCTACCATCTGACCCGGTTCGATAGTTGCATCGATCTCCCGTAACACGGGTCGCTCAGGGATGTATTCAAAGCTCACGTTGGAAAGGGTTAGGGTGCGGGGATGGACGGGAAACGATCGCGCATCAGGCTCGTCCTTGATGGTGGGTGGCTCGTCAATGACCGTAAACACGCGATCGCAGGAAGCTACGAATGTCTGGATCTTGGTCGTGAACCCCAACACCCAACCGATTGGGTCCCAGAACTGATTGAGGTACGCCAAGAATACGATCAGATCGCCGAGAGTCAGGCCGTTCGGCACCTGGCGCAAAAACTGGTCGCGATAGACCAGATACCCGCCATAGCCGAAGATTACCCCGCTTCCCAGAGCGAAGACTACCTGAACCGCGAGCGGATAGAGGTTTTCCTGCCAATGGAGCCGCATGGAGGCAGCGACGCTGCGATCGACCACCCGCGTGAAGCGCCGCGACTCGGTTGCTTCCCGACCAAAAGACTGGATGAGTCCGATCAACTCTATCGCTTGCTGCATGGTTGAGGTCATGACTGCATCCGTCTGCTTCGACTCGAACGCCCGACGCCGAATCCTTCCCTCGAAGTACCAATTCGCCAGTATTAGAAGCGGCGTGAACGAAAGTGCAAACACGGTGAGAAGGACATGGCGCGACAGCATAATCCAGATCATCGCCGTCAGCGTCACCGATGCAGCGGTAGAGCCGATCAGCGTATCGATCACTCCCCAAGGGCCGAGGCTATCGTAGCTTAACCGATAGATGGCATCGCCTTGCGATCGCGAACCGTGCCAGCCGAGACTCAGCGCCTGCATTTTGTCGTAGAGTTCGGTGCGAACCCGCAAGGTTCCGTTGTACTGGATGCGGTAGTTCAACATCTTGCGGAGCATGATGACGGTATCGCTCAGGATTCTGATGAGCATTGCCACGAACGCCATTCCGAAAATTTGGTTCAGCTTGCCTTCCCCAAACGGGGCAAGAAACAGCCGATGAATCCAGTTAGGTTTTGGGGTTGGGGAGAGAACCGTATCGACTAGAATCGCCATAGGCCAAGCGTTGAGAAGGTTACAAAGCACCGATGCCCCAATCAGAAGCAAGAGCGTGACGATCAGCCAGATGTCCCTGCGAAAGTAAGAAATAGACCGGAGGACGATCCGCACCAACCAATGTTGGTATATTGACCGCTTCACCATTTTTGGCGGATTTTCCCGGCTTTTTAAAGATGCTTTGAGTGGAAAAGTCATGGATGTGCTGGGTGACTCTAAGCAGAACAATGACACCAATTGGACAATTTCAGAGAGCCGGGGGTCAGAAATCAACTTTGGTTTTTAACCCCTTGAAAGACGATTCAAAACTCCTGAAACCCTTGAAAAATTCTAGGTTAGGTAGGACGTAAGCGTAGGCGCGTTCATGCCGTAAGACTTGCCAGTTCAAAAAAGCATCAATCAGTTGGGTGAATCAACTGGGTGATGTGCGATCGCAAATTGCTTTGTTAAGGTCGGGCTGTTGTAGCTGTTATGACGGCAACATTTGCATATACAACTGCCGTCTTATTGGATTGTATCGGCGAGTCATAAAGTTTTTGTCCTACCTGAGCTATATACCTATCTATATGAAAAATCTCAAGCAATTGTCTTGGAAAAACGCGCTCGCTCTGGCTGTTATGGCAACAATTGCCACTGGCGCGATCGCTAAACTCCCGTCAACAGCCCAATCCTCAACCCAACCCAGTTCAACAACCTCTAACTCCAAAAGAGACTTTGAGCCAATCTACAATTTAAGCGGGCATAACAGCGATGTTACTTTTCTAACCTTCAATACGAATAGTCAAATCCTGGTCAGCCATAGCCCTGGTACGGCAATCAAGCTGTGGAACCTCAAAACAGGTAAGTTGCTGCGGACCCTGAATGAAAAAGTATATGCCGCCGGTGTCGTTGCGGTTACTCCCGATGCCCAAACCTTGGTGACTGTTGACCGTAAGGCACAGGATAATGACAAAACGATTAAGGTGTGGAATCTGAAAACGAATAAACTTCTCCGCACCTTGAACGGTCATTCACAACCAGTCAATCACCTTGAAATCAGTGCCGATGGGCAAACTTTAGTCAGTGCCAGTAATGACAAGAAAGTGTTGGTGTGGAACCTGAAAACAGGCAAACGGCTACAGACTATCAATCCACAATCAACCCCGATTCGGTCGATTGCCCTCAGCCCAAACAGTCAGATACTTGCGACTGGCGGTGGAGAATATGTGGATCAAAATACCAGTAAGGACACTAGCATTCAGCTCTGGGATATCAAGACAGGAAAACTGCTGGGTACTCTCGAAGGACAGACTAGCCCAATCAGTTCCATTGCGATCGCTCCCGATGGGCAGACTCTGGTCAGTGTTGCAGATTCCATCAAGATATGGAACCTAAGAACAAAGCAGCTTCTCCACACATTACCCGGAGGTTCCGCTTCCATTTCAATTAGCCCTGATGGGCAGAAACTGGTTACGGCTGCTTGGGATCACTCAGTCAAATTGTGGAATTTGCGGACTGGAACTCTACTTAAAACACTGTTTGAGCCTTCTATTAACGACCAAAATCTTGGTCGCATATACACAACCAGCATTGCCTTTAGTCCGGATGGTAAAATGATTGCCATCGGTTCTGGGGGTGTTTTGTCCACTTTTGGAATCAATGTTTTGCGGGGGTCTTTTTGAAGTGCCGATCGCTTTTTAATCAGTTACCGTCATCAGAGCAATTCTTCAAAACGGTGTCTTGGTTCGTAAATGCAAAGGTTGTCCAGATTGCGGATGCACAAAGCGAAGTTCCCTAGCGTGCAGATGTAACCGACTGACAGTTGCACGACATCCGTAAAGGCGATCGCCTAATATCGTTACCCCAAGTCCTCGCGAATCGGCTGCGTGAACCCGTAGCTGATGGGTGCGTCCGGTTAGGGGGATAAACTCTATGCGAGTCCAATCGCCTTCCCTGGCAATAACTTGGAAGCGAGTCAAGCTAGGTTTACCGCGTTCATCGACTTTCTGATAAGGACGATTTTCTGGATCTCCCCATAAAGGGAGTGCGATCTCACCTTGCTCAATTGTCACAGAACCGGAAAGTAAGGCTTCGTAAACCTTGCGAACTTGCCGCTGTTGAAACTGCTGACTCATCTGGCGATGGGTTTGGCGATCGCGTGCCAGCAAGAGAATACCAGATGTTTCTTGATCCAGACGATGCACAGATGCGATCGCCATGCCATCCGGTAACAGATGACGCAAGCGACTGACGACACTATCAAAGGTGTGGTGATAACGACCAGGTACTGATAGGAACCCTGCGGGTTTGTTCACCGCAATCAGCCATTCATCTTCATAAACAATGGGAACCTCTCCCCACACCCCTCCCCTAATAGGGGAGGGGCTTCTTACGCCCTCTTCCCTCCCCCCCTTTTTTAGGGGGGGCAGGGGGGGATCGAAGGGGGGGTTAGCTTCCAATCCCGAAAGCAGAAATCCCATTAATGGCTGACAGCGTTCTGCACAGGCTCCATAAAATTCTCCCTGAATTTTGTCTCGATCCGCAGAAGATGACCCCCACCAAAACTCTGCCATTGCCAGCGGTTTAAGCCCATGCGTTGCCGCATAGTGCAGTAGCTTGGGGGCACAACAGTCCCCGGTTCCAGTAGGCATAGAGCCTCCTGGCATCAATTCTTGCAACGATAGAGATTGCCCTGAAAAATTTGTCAGGCTATACGCCGCGTGCATCTGAGTCTGCAATTGGCGGGATAGTTCTTTACGCTGTTGTTTGAGTTCGCGCATCCGCGCTTGAGTTGCGTCAATCTTCGCTTTAAGTGGCTGTAACACTTCATTCTGCTGACGTTTGAGTATTCTTCGCTCAATTCCATGCTGACGACTTTCTTCGTCAAGTTCTTCAAGGGCAATCGTTAGAGCTTCTCCAGTCAGCGTTTCGCAGAGTCGCTGACGTTTTTGGTGTCGTTGCTGCTTGCAATCTCGATGGCGATCGCTCATTTCTTGCAACTGCTGTTCAAACTGGCGAGACAGGGTTTCGTACTGCTGCCATTCTGGAAGTTGCTTTAAGGTAATCAGTTCCTGTTTAATCGCCTCCAGTTGGGCTAAGGTGCGGGCTTCTTGTAGGGCAACTTCGTCTCGTCCCGGAATTGGCGGCACCCAGCCCTCGATTGTACTATTACCATTGAGAAGACCAGAGAAGGCTTTAAGTATCTGTTGTTCGCCATTCGGCAGTTCAACCAACAGGATTCCATACATCTTGCCTTCATCGGAATAAAAGTCATTATTGGCAAGATGCTGCATTAACTCTCTAGCGATCGCTTCTGCTTCCGGGGTGCGGGGTAGTCTCAGCAGTTCACCACTTTGAGGACAGCGCCCTTCATACCAATAGTTTTGAATACTTTTCTCAACCTCTGTAGATAGTCTCTCGCGGGTATCTATTTTCTCATGCACCGATGATTACTCCAGCAACGCCGACAACAAAAAGACCCACAATAAGAATCTGCCATGCGGTTGGGAGCTTTTGCAGTTTAATGGCTTTGTTACAAATTAAAAAGTTGCACATTGCCTCTAGTCATCTATTTAAAAGCAGTTCCTAAGTGACCGCTGCAACCTTGGCAGTATCACTTATTAAGTGTCCATCTTCCATGTGAACAATGCGATCGGCAATATCCAAAATGCGGTTGTCATGAGTCACCAGTAGAATGGTGCAACCTTGTTCTTTTGCTAGTGTTTGCATCAGGCTAACGACTTCACGACCGGATTTGCTATCGAGAGCAGCAGTCGGTTCGTCAGCAAGAATTAGTTTGGGATGGCTTACCAAGGCGCGGGCGATCGCTACTCGTTGCTTTTGCCCACCCGATAGATCGGCGGGATAATAATTGATCCGATTTCCCAATCCTACCTGTTCTAGCATTTCGGCTGAGCGCTGGCGCATCTGGTGTGGAGAAATATCCCTGTGCAACTCTAAGCCCATCTTGACGTTCTGGAGTGCCGTTAAGCTACCGTGCAAGTTGTGCGCCTGAAAGATATAACCATTGTGCCGTCGCGCTTGTACCAGTGCTGTCGGATTTGCACCACACAGTTCTTGTCCTAACACCTTGAGACTACCCGATTGGGCAGATCGCAATCCACCAACTAAAGTTAGCAGCGTGGTTTTGCCGGAACCAGAAGGCCCGGTCATGATGATAATCTCACCCGCATTGATTTCTAAACTAATGTCAAATAAAACTTGTTTGCGGAGTTGACCTTGACCAAAGTAGTGATCGAGGTTGTGAATAGAGATGACAGGTTGAGGAGACATAATATAAACCTAAAACATATCAGCCGGGTCAGCTGATTGCAATTTGCGGGTAGCGATCGCGCCAGACAAGGTACACATCACCATCGTTAACATCAGCACGAAAATCCCTCGTGCCACAGTCATGTAAAGAGGCAAATTCGTCGCATTACGAGTCAGGCGGTACAGTCCTGCGGAAATGGCAATACTAGGGATAAAGCCGATGATTGCTAAGATAACGGCTTCTTCAAACACCACCATGAGTAGGTAGCGATTGCGATAGCCCATTGCCTTGAAAGTGGCGTATTCTCCCATGTGAGCGTTCACATCTGTTGAGAGAACTTGGTAGACAATAATGACGCCAACAATGAAGCCCATTGTCACGCCCAAGTTAAAAATAAATCCAATCGGTGTATTCCTTGCCCAGTAGCTTCTTTCAAATTCGATAAATTCCTGCCGAGTCAGAACCTGAACATCATTCGGCAAGTGTGCTTTCAAAGCTTGTACCGTTTGCACTGCATCGGTTCCGGGTTGCAGTTGCAGCAAGCCGACACTGACACTGCTTGCCTGTCTGCGGGGAAACAGCCGCAGAAAGTTTTGGTCGCTGGTAATCAGGTGTCCGTCTGCACCAAAGGAAGATCCGATGCGAATTTTGCCAGCAACGGTAACACTATGGCGCTCAATTTCTGTCTTTAGTGGCTGGTTTTGTTCGAGTTGCGCGATCGCTGCTTTGTAGTCTCCACGGCTACCGCTGTCAAACAAAACTGTGTTAGGCAGCTTAATCAGGTTTAATTGTTGGTTAATGTCTGGTTGCTCAAAGACTGAGCTGTTAGGGTCAAATCCCAACATCAGCATACTCGTTTCGCGCTGGGTGGTCGGATGCTTCCAGTTCACCATGTTGGCGTAGAGCGCTTCCGCAGACTGAACGCCGGGAATATCCATCGACTGGTACAAACGCCGTCGCGGGAAGGACGACATATTTGATAGATTGCGAGCTTGAGGGCTGAGCAGAACGACATCGGCGCGAACGCTATTGTGGACAAGAACCGCACTGTTGAATAGCGCACTCTGAAACCCCAACTGCATCAACATCAAGACATCTGCAAACACAACACCCGCACACGCTACGACCAGTTTTCCTTTTTGATGACTCAGTTGCAGCCATCCTAAAGGTGTCCGGCGTTGGAGTTGTTGGAAGCCAATCATAATTCAATGACCACCTTAACTTGCTGATTCGTTAGTCGGGCAGCCTTGCCACTGGAGCCTGCATCCAGACGGATTTTCACTTCTACAATGCGCCCATCAATATTGGCGGACGGATCGCTATTTACAATGTCTTGGCGCAGCACCTTGTAGCCAACCTGTTCGACAGTACCGCTGAGTTCGCTGTCAATGGAGTCACTACTCACCCGCGCCATTTGCCCTGGACGGATGTTCTTGATGTCACTCTGATAAACTTCTGCAATCGCAAACATCTGCTGAGTTCGCCCAATTTCCGCAATCCCGTCGTTGCTAATTAGTTCGCCAGGACGGGTATAAATTTTGAGGATTTGACCATCTTGAGGCGATCGCACGGATGCCTGCTCTAAGTTTGCCTTGGCTTGCTCAACGGCTGCTAGGGCTTGCCTGACATCGGCTTGGGCTACCTGCACGTCTACTGGACGCACCTCTGCAATTTGATCCAAGGTGGCGCGGGCTTCATTCAGTTGCTGTTGGCGAGAATTCCGAGTGCGATCGCGGGCGGCTTGCGCTTCTTGGAGTTGCTTTTGGGCAGTTGTCAGTGTCAGTCGCTTACTATCGCGCTGGGATGCCGAAACCGCTCCGTTCTGGTAAAGCAATGCGTAGCGCTGATACTCCACCTGTGCATTTTGCACTTCCGCTTCCAGACGGGCAACGGTAGCGGCTTGCGCGTTCAAGTCCCCAACCCGTTCAGCTTCCAGTTGGGCAATCTGGGAGCGTTGCGCCTGGATTTCGCCCGTCTTTGCTCCCGCACGCACCTGATCCAGTTTGGCTTGGGCAACTCGAACCTGTTCTTGTGCCTGCATCACAGATGCCTGGAGGCGATCGCGACTGTTGAGTATCGCAATTGCTTGTCCTTTAGCAACGCGATCGCCTTCTTTGACTAACAGTTGCTCGACTCGATTCCCCTCAGCAGATGTTGGTGCAGAAAGCGCGATCGCTTCACCCTCTGGCTCTAGTCGTCCCAACGCCGTCACGGTTTTGATTTGGGGCGTACTGATAACTGTGGATGGGGTCGTACTGGATTGCGGCATACGCCCCGCCCAAACGGTATATGCCATCACTCCACCTGTTGCCAGCGTTGCAGCGATCGCCAGCAGAGTCAGTGGTCGAGAAAGACGTTTAGAGGATGGATTACCTGCTGCCACTTCTTGCATCATCTGTCAGATTCCCCAGTTCTAGGAAGGGACTAAACTAAACGGTTTAGTTTTCATACAACTAAACTAAACGGTTTAGTACAATAACGTCAAGGGAGTCCTGAAAATTCTCTAGAACTCCTCAAAGCGAATACCCCTAGAATGACTGTGACAATCAGATCAGGAATGAATGAGACGGACGAAGATGACGGAACCGAAGCAGGATGGGTTAGCAGAGAAAGCCGAACAGATATTGACAGGCGCAATGCAAGAGTTTCTGGTGCATGGGTATGCCGCGACTAGCATGGATCGGGTGGCGAAGACAGCTGGCGTATCCAAACCAACGGTTTACACTTACTTTCAAGATAAAGAAGGACTGTTTACTGCCCTCGTCCAAAGGTTTGCTCAAAGAAAGTTTTCCATCATCCAACGTTTTCTGCCGTCGGAAGGAGATGCTTTCGTGGTGCTGCGGCAGCTATTAACGAAGGCACTGAATGAGATCATTTGCGATGGTGAAGAAATTGCCCTGTTGCGGCTAATTATTGGCGAGTCTGGACGCTTTCCCGAACTGGCGCAAATCTTTGTTCGCACGTTGGTAAAACCGGGCGTTGAAACATTAAGCCAGTATCTGGCATCAAGTCCAAACTTAAAGATTGCCGATCCCGAAGCAACCGCACGTATTTTTTTAGGTGCATTAGTTCATTTCATGATGGTACAGAAAATGCTTCACGGTCAGGATATTCTGCCGATGGAGAGCGATCGCCTGATCGATAGCTTAATGAATCTTCTCAAGGACTCCGAGGCTTGAGCGGAGTGCAGATTAGCAACGGTTTGCACATCCTTGTCACCACACCCCGAACAGTTGATGACAGTTCGGGGACTACCGATTGAGTTGTGGGCAAATATCTAGATATGCGATCGCCACAAATTTACCAACTGGAAAACCGCTTCCAGGCGTTGCAATCCGCATTAGCGATCGCTCAACCCGAAATTCCTGTCACCACCACAACGATCGACCCTTGAATAGCATTCCTCTGATTCCATTTTCAACCTTGATTTATTGCACTAGGTTCCATGTAGACAAGTTCCCAAATGTGGCTATCTAAATCTTGAAACCCATGTCCGTACATAAAACCGTGGTCTTGTGGTTCATTGTAAGTTGATCCACCAGCGGCGACTGCCTTGCGAACCATTTCATCGACTTGTTCTCGGCTGTCAGAAGATAAGCAAACCAGCACTTCTGTGCTTTTGGTTGCATCACAAATTTCTTTCGGAGTAAACGTCTTAAATTTGTCGTGAGTTAATAGCATCACGAAGATGTCATCGCTGACAATCATGCAAGTCGCCGTTTCATCAGTAAATTGAGCGTTAAAACTGAAGCCAAGTTTCGTAAAAAACTCGACAGACTGATTCAGGTCTTTTACGGGCAGATTCACGAAAATTTTAGTAGCCATGTTTTCTCCTTTTGAGAGTTCATTGCATATATGGAAGTATCGGCAAGACGATACTAATGTTCCCCTTGAGTCGTTTCACAAAAGACCACCAGTTGACCGTCTCATGGGTGGTAAAAGAGACTTAAGCCGTCGCCAAGAACTCATCAAGGCAGTCAAAGCTGGAGTTCCACCCGCCAATAACCCCCATCTCTTCATGCTTCCGGCGGTCTTCGGCAGACTCATGCACAATGCAGAGTGTGAGCTTGGTCTTGCCGTCCAAATCCTCGAAAAGCACCGTCATCACCATTCCCTTTGGCAGATCGGCGTTCACGACCGTTTCAAAGCCTTCATCAAATTCATCAGTGGTAACAATCCGTTCAAGAGGCACAACTTCGCGGAAGACACCTTTGCCTGGGTACTCTGTGCCGTCTGGGCCAATCATGACGTAGCGCGATTTACCGCCTGGACACAGATCCAGCTCAGTCACCTTGGTCGTGAAACCTTTCGGTCCCCACCACTGCGCTACGTGTTCCGGGTCAGTCCACGCTTTGAATACGAGTTCACGGGGTGCGTTGAAGACGCGGGTGATGACGATCTCGCGATCGCTTTGAGCATCGGTGGAATCATTTTTGTTGGTCATCTTGTTTCTCCTGGGTTTGTAACTCGTGCAGGTAATCATCCAGCCGATCAAGTCTCTCTTCCCAAAATTGGCGATATTGCTCGATCCAATCCATTGCGTCCTTGAGTGGCTCCGCTTTGATCTGGCAGGGTCGCCATTGAGCCTCCCGACCCCGCGCGATCAGTCCGGCACGCTCCAGCACCTTGAGATGCTTGGAAATGGCAGGAAGGCTCATCTCAAAAGGTTCTGCTAACTCAGTAACCGATGCCTCACCCTTGGCAAGGTGAGCCAGGATTGCACGCCGGGTGGGATCGGCAAGGGCGGCAAAGGTGACGCTCAGTTGATCGGAAGACACTTTTATTTAACTATGCTGTTAATTAACTACAAGGTTAAATAACCTATCCAAGAATGTCAAGTGCTGATTTAAGCGATCGCTTGTTGTGTCGTGTTAGGTGTACTGTGCCAGATATTTAAGAACAATTCTCTGGATCTTCATAGGGTCCAAGAAATCTCTCCCCGTTGAAATGAATCATGTGATCTGGTTGATCTGCTACCCAAACTTCTGTTTCCCAAGAAATCTCAGCAAGATACCGAGTCATTTCCTTACGGCTTGGGAAAGCCGTAACAAAAACCAATCCTTTACGACTCGACTGAAAGAGCCGCTTTAATTCATTGTGACGTTTCAAGTTGACTGGACCATGACTAATCACAGCCTCTATCAATACAAGCCAATCTTGCCGCTCATAGTGAACTACAATGTCTGGCATTTTACCGTGAGGATCTAATTCAATCCCTATTTCTCGGAATTTCTGAGTTTCATTGATGATGAACTTATTTCCGGCATCGCCAACATACAGAACTAAACCTCCAGGTGTAAATCTAGGACAGAAGCTTTCCAAAATATCTTTTATCAATATATTTTGTCCACCTGATGATAGCTGAATGGCTTGACCATTAGGCAAACTTACGGGAATTGTCGGGATATTTCGCTTCTTAGACTGCAATAGATTTGTGACTGAAACAGCATAATTTCGACGGGCTTCTTCCCATTGCTCAGAGCCATAGGCTTTAAGAAGTGACAATGCTTGTTGATGAAGTTGATAACACCATTTGGGGCTGTTAATTGGTCGATCAGGTCGATCTGGATTCTCAACAACTATCCCCATCTGCACAAACTGGTGCATTGTCTGCCGTCGAACTGTTTCGCGTGTATTAGGTGCGTATTGTTTCCCGTAGTAATCACGAAACCAATCCATCATTTCTGTAATTCCGCGTCTTGGTGTTGTCGCTTGATTCCAAGAGGTTTCAGGTCGAATGTCTGCTAATGCAAGTAAGCAAAGTGCTGATCGTTCGTTCTGTTGCTCTCTAGGAGCAGAAATATCTTTGAGAATTGCAAGTGCTTCCTCAATTCGTTTGCCAGCCTGAACTGCATTTATGGCTTCACTCATAATTGACAGAGTTTTGTGCACAACGGTATCAAGTTGCTTTTGCTCAAGGTGAGAATCACTAATTTGTCTTCCTAGTTGTATTAGATCATCTTGACAAGGGTATTTAATCTTACGCAAATCCGTTGCATTGACTTGTGTGTGTCCACTAAACTGTCGGAAGTAACTGTCAAATAAAGTTGAATTGAGAAATGCAGCTAATCCTCGTGCAAGGTCGGGATTCATTCCCTTACCTCTAGCATGGTAATAATTAAGATGATTCTCTATGCCTAGTGCTGGCGCATCTACGGGAGGGCACACAGCAGCAACAATACGACGCTTTTCTTCCTTAGCAGAAAAACGCTTTGTTAAAACGTACCAACCCGATTGAACTAACCATTTTTCTGTTTCTTGGTTTTGTTCAATTGCGATCGACTTGCGAGGATTGTAGGGTGGAAATAAAACTCTCCCTGCTTTCATAGCTTCTGGGTAAAGTAGTGGAACGCTTTGCTCATCTAAATAATTTTTCAAAGCTGATTTGAGACGAAAATCAACAACTGGGCCTGTTGAAACTTCTAACCCAATTTCATCCAAAGTAGATGAAAATTTATCCATCTGCACTTTTAAAGCATCTTCAAGAGGGTTTGTAACGAGATGAATAAAGCTTTCTGAATCATTTGTTTTAACAACTTGGTTATAAGGAATAACTCTTGATTCTAAAAAATCAATTGCATTGGTTCCAGAGCTACTACTTATTTCTATATAATTAGACTTTTCGCCGGACTTTAAAGCATGAAATATAATATTTTCTTGCAATACGCCATCTTCGCAAAAGGCGGTCGAGCGGCTCTCAAAAACATGAACTTTTTTAAGTTCAATTTTTTCAAGGAAAGCTTTACGGAAAGGACGATAATAAGCTCCATTACAGAAACTTCTAGGCGTAATTGCAACTATCTCTCCGTCCTTAGCAAGCTGTAATACAGTAAGCCAAACAAACGCACTATATAGATTTACAGTTTCAATCCCAAATTTTGAAAGAATTTTATTTTCGATTGATTGCCTGTTAACTTTCTTATAAGGCGGATTCAGAATCGCGTGAGTAAAACGAATAGAGGAATTACTAAAAAGCGGCAAATTTATTTCAGTAAAGGACTTGATGAAGCTTTCTTCATGTAAACAGTAATTCGCTTGAATACCTCTGCTCTCTAAAGCTACACAACACTGTATGAGGCATTCTCTCAAAGATGATATAAAAGTTGATTCAACTTCATATGCTGTTATGAAGCAGCTCTCAACCTTGTTAGGATTTGCTAATAGTCGCTCTACAAAGGCAGCCGTTAATGCCCCAACTCCGGCTCCGGGATCTAGAAGGTTGACGTGACCGGATAAACTGCTAAATTGTCTCGCCATAAAACGAGCAACCGGAGCAGGAGTCATAAACTGTCCCAATTCACTACGCTGCTTCAAATTCAGCTTTGAAGAGAAATGAATCCTGGCGATGTCAGCCGAGTCTGTAAGGAACGTCGTCATGCTCTCAATTTAGTGTTCGATATGAAGACATACCATATATTTGTCTTGTAGTACACTTAACTCGTGATTCGACAGCTCCTGTCTAATTCTCCAAATTGGGATGTTGTATAGATTCTGTCCATATAGCATTCCAACCGCCTCGACAGTATATGTGTGTTGTTACAAATTTTGAGTCTTATTCAACTCGTAAAAAAGACAATCTCTTCTGGTATGCCTACAATAGGCTACAGACATATTTGCAAGTCCTTTTCTTTGCCCTTCGCTTCTATGATTTTTCCTCCCTGGTAAGCTTCTAGAACCCAATCCAACGCACGATTCGCCTTACAACTAAGGCGGAGAGTCTGTTCGTGGATTCCCCCTCCGATCGCCAATGCCGTGAAGATGTTGCGCTGGTGTTCAAATTTTGAGGATGGGAGAATTTTACGATGTCATTGGATAGGAAAAACAAAACGACCAGGACCGTGATTCTATTAACGATTATCTTCCTGGTCATTGAGCTATTAGACGAGCTGGTGGATGGAGTGCGGGGTGCTGCTTATCCGTTGATTCGCAATGACTTGCATCTTTCCTATGTGCAAGTGGGGCTGTTGCTGACGATACCTAATACGATCAGCAGTTTGATAGAGCCAATTTTGGGAATTTGGGCAGATATCGGTCAGCGACGGCAATTGATTTTGGGGGGAGGCGTTGGGTTTGCGATCGCATTACTCCTCATCTCCCTTAGCTATAACTTTTCCTGGCTGTTAGCAGCCTTTGTGCTGTTTTATCCAGCATCCGGTGCCTTTGTCAGTCTTTCCCAGGCAACGCTGATGGACATGGAACCGACTCGCCACGAGCAAAATATGGCACGCTGGGCATTGGCGGGTTCTGTTGGCAATGTCCTTGGGCCTTTGGCTTTAGCGGGTGCGATCGCATTCCATCAAAGTTGGCGGAGTGTGTTTTTACTATTGGCGGTATTGACGGGATTACTTGTCGGAATGTTGTGGCAGTATCCAATCGCAACTCCAACGGCATCCTCTGATATTGATCAACCCACGCACAGCTTCAAAGATGGCATCCGTTATGCTATCCAAAGCTTAAAACGAGGTAACGTGTTGCGTTGGTTAACGTTGTTGCAATTTTCCGATTTAATGCTGGATGTTTTGAGTGGCTTTTTAGCACTGTATTTCGTTGATGTCGTGGGTGTAAACAACACACAAGCGAGTTTCGCTCTCACAGCCTGGTTGGGGTTTGGCTTATTGGGAGATTTTCTCCTGATTCCCTTACTCGAACGAGTGCAAGGACTTGCTTATTTGAAGGTTAGCGCTATCCTTGTTTTGTGTCTTTATCCAGCTTTTTTGCTTGTACCCAATATCAATCTCAAGCTGGTCATTCTTTGCTTTCTGGGCCTCCTTAATTCCGGATGGTACTCTATTCTCCAGGGGCAATTGTACACAGCGATGCCGGGGCAGAGCGGAACCGTCATGACGCTCAACAACCTGGCAGGTTTTGTGGGGGGGTTAGCTCCGTTTGCACTGGGTTTGGTTGCTCAACAGTATGGTTTGCAGCCGACGATGTGGATATTACTTGCAGCACCCATTGCCTTACTAATTGCGCTTTTTTAAATCCTTTACCACTGGCAGGCGTTGCATCCATTTCGCACTCTTGCCACTGGTAAAGAATAGGATTGTACCAACGGGCGTGTATTTGCAATTTAGGGGATGTTCCCGTTACCCACAGCTCAACTGGTTAACACGATCGTTGATCGGGCGATCGCTATCCAAGAACTACAAGCTGCTCTCAAAATTATTGCCACCTTACAGCAGCAGTTTCACTAATAATTTTACAGTCAAAACTAGAGCTGATTGAGGGATTGATTCATCTAATCTAGTTTTAAAGACTAGATTACACAATCGGAAGCGTTACCACAAACTCTGTGCCTCGTCCCCATTCAGAATTGACTTCGAGCGTTCCTCCGTGCTTTTCAACAATAATTTGATGAGCAATCGTTAATCCTAAACCTGTTCCTTTTCCAACAGGTTTAGTCGTGAATAGATGGTCAAAAATGCGTTGCTTGATATCTTTCGTCATCCCCATGCCATTATCTGCAATTCGGACTGCAACCTGATGTTCATCTTTCATTTCGGTTTGAATAATAATATGGTTGGGATTTTCTTTAATCGCTTCATAGGTGTGACCCAAGTTCGCTTCTTCCACTGCGTCGATTGCATTTGCCAAAATATTCATAAATACCTGATTGAGTTGTCCTAAATAACACTCAACTTTAGGAATTTCACCATAATTTTTAATGATTTGAATTGCTGGACGATAATTCTGAGCTTTCAAACGATGTTGCAAAATCATCAAGGTACTCTCAAGTCCCTCATGGATGTCAACTGATACCTTGTAATCTACATCAGCACGGGAGAATGTTCTAAGGGATGTACTAATGTTGCGAATTCTATCGATTCCTGTATGCATAGATAAGAACATTTTTGGTAAATCTTCTAGAAGATATTCAAGATCAATCTCTTCCGCTTTTTGTTCAATTTCTATGCCAGGATTTGGAAACTTGGCTTGATAAAGACGTATATAATCAACCGCATCTTTAACAGCAAGACTCGCTTGCTCTAAATTGCCAGAAATACAACCAACTGGATTATTAATCTCATGAGCAATACCAGAAACTAACTGACCAATTGTAGACAGCTTTTCATTCTGAATTAACTGCAATTGCGTTTTTTTTAGTTCTTGTAACGTGCAGGTTAGTTCGGCTGTGCGTTTTTGAACAATTTCCTCAAGTTCTTGCTTTTGTTGTTCAAGTTCTAAGCTCAAACGGCGAATTTTTAAATGGGTTTGAATCCGAGCAAGTGCTTCTTCATGACGGAAGGGTTTTGTAATATAATCTACTGCTCCTAAATGTAATCCCTTCACTTTGTCTGTGGTATCTGTCAGCGCCGTCATAAAAATTACTGGAATGTTTTTTGTAGACGGATCGAGCTGCAATTTACGGCAGGTTTCAAACCCATCAATTCCTGGCATCTGGACATCTAGCAAAATCAAGTCTGGCGGATAGTTCTTAGCTTGCTCAATTCCACTAAAACCATCCATTTCTACCAAAACTTCATAGCCAGATGAACCCAAGGCGTTATATAATAATTCTAGATTAGTTGGATTATCATCAACCACTAAAACGATTTCGCGATCGGAATTAAATAACATTTTATAACTGCTCCTTTTTTGACTATTGGTTTATTCATGAAGATAAAATACGGGGCAATTAACCTACAGTTTCTAGAAGAAATTTGCGAATTTTGTGAATATTAAATTCTTTCACTAACAAACTTAATTTGTTGGCAAACGGCTGATAACTTTCATCTAGTTGGGCAAGTCTTTCCAGTTCTTGTTGGATGCCTTTGATTTGTCCTCGCTTGGCATATTCCAGTAGGCTCGACAGTTCAGATAGGGGTGGCACAGCGAGTTCGGTTGGGGTTGCGTTTGCGAAGGGCGTTGCGATCGCACGTTCAACAGATTTTGCATCGGCATAGATCCAGTCCAGGTGCAGATGTTTTGCCAAGAGGCGATATAGTTCCTCGACTTGCACGGGTTTAGCCAGAAAATCGTTGCCGCCTGCTGCAAGGCTTTTACGGCGATCGGCATCATACACGCTTGCCGATGACACAAGGACTGGCAAATCTTTTAACGTTTCTGACTGGCGCAGCAGCGCGAGCAAATCCCAACCATTCAGGGTAGGCATGATTAGGTCAGTAATGATTAAATCTGGTTGAACTTGATGCGCCTTCTCCAACCCCTCCCGTCCGTTGCTGGCTTCAATGACGGTGAATCCCAACGGTTGCAGCAAGTTAACCATGACCGAGCGATTTTCCCATCGATCGTCCACAATCAAAATGCTTTTGCGATCGCCCGAATAACCAGAAATTCGCCCCCTGGAAATGTTGCTTACTATTGAGTTCGTCGAGAAAGCACACTCGATCTCAAACTCAAAGGTACTACCGACCTTCGGTAAGCTCTTAACGTAGATGTCCCCTCCCATGAGTTCGACAATTTTTTTGGCGATCGCAAGTCCCAATCCCGTCCCCTCCGCTTGTCGCTTGGTATCGCCAACCTGCTCAAAGGGGAGGAAAATTTGCTCTAGTTGTTCGGGTAACATCCCAATACCCGTGTCTTCAACCGCAAAGCGAAGCTTCGCGAACGCTGGTTGCTGCGGATTTTCAGTCACCTCCACTCGGAATGTCACGCTACCGGCGTCGGTGAATTTAATCGCATTGCCCAAGAGGTTCAGCAACACTTGCCGCAAGCGTTTCTCGTCAGTTGCGATCGCTATGGGCAAATTATCGGGTGGCTGATAAATGAACTGAATGCCTTTTTGCTCGGCGCGAATGCGGCAAATTTCCTCGACTCCTTGCAGGAAGCCAGGTAGATGTAAATCGCTCAAATGCAGTTCCATCTTACGCGCTTCGATTTTAGAGAGATCGAGTACGTCTTCGATCAGCGTGAGTAAATGAGAGCCGCAGTTATAGATAATTTCGATGCCGTGTTGTTGCTGTTCGGTAAGATTGGGGGCGGCAGAAAGAACTTGAGCATACCCCAGGACACCATTGAGAGGGGTGCGTAGTTCGTGGCTCATGTTGGCAAGAAATTCACTTTTAGCTTGGTTGGCAACTTCGGCAGAATTTTTCGCCTCATTGAGTTCAGTCGTCCGTTCTTCAACTCGTTGCTCTAATTCATCATTCGCTTGCCGAAGTTTTCTTTCTGCCTTGCGGTTTTCATTCGTCACCGCAGAGATGACAAATGTGGTGATAGCAATGACACAAATAAACGATTGCAGCAGGATCAGCGATTCGTTGGGAGTGGCTTGTTTGGCGAACGAGCCGAAGCCGCGAACGGTTCCAAAAACTGCGATCGCTGACACAATTAGCACGAGTAGCGTTGATACCCGCGCTTCAAACCGAAATGCCGCCCAAATCAGGGGGGGGATTACCATGTATTCGATTGGGTATCCTCCCGAAAAGGCAATATGATCGAGCGCGATTACCCAGACCAATACAAATACAAATTCGAGAATTTGTTGCTTGTCAAATTTTCTGAAACGTTCAGATTTTTGCAACCATGCTAGTAATAGAGGTGTGACAACCAAAATTCCCGTGGTGTCTGATGCCAACCAGGTTCGACACACTTCTGCAAATGCTGTCCAGGGCGCAATCCCACTGGTGCAAAGCGTGACGGCAGCCAAGAGGGAACTAATCAGGGGGGTGGGGATAGTCAGGATGATAAATTTAAAAACATCTTGCGATCGCTCTAAAAAATTGTGGCGTTTGATATAACGATTAATTAAAAAAGTCCCGCTGAATGGAGTAATCAGGTTGACAGCGGGAATAATCAGACTGATTAAAAGATTGTTTGGGAAAAAAAGAATATGACTAACAATGAAATCACTCACAAATAAAATAGGCCAGACGCGATAGCCTAGTAGCAGCATCGCTGCCAAAAAGACACCGAGTGAAGGCCAAAATACGGAGGCACCATTTACAAAGGTCGTGGATAATCCTACGTATCCTAAATAGAGGTGAACAATCGGAATTACCAGCGCTGCTATCAAAAAAGTGCGATCGAGTTTAATTGGGAATTTCTGCGTTATCGCCATCGGCTGCATTTCCTGTCTCCGCGCACAGAGCATAAAAGCAGCAAACTTCTAGGAAGGCTGCTACCCTTATAGTTCCCAAATTGAATTTGAAGTTAACAGCGGGTGAGATTGAGTTGGTGCCCGTGCGATCGCAAGTTGATTGGCGTTATGTTACCAAAGTATGTCCATCTGAATATTGACCCCTGTAAGGTCTAGGGCTAATATATCCATAGTTTATTGTCTCAATCTCATGCTTCCACGGCAGCAATCTCTACACCACTCCACTAGCCAACTACTAGGGCTAGGGCTGCTGCTGCGCCTTGGGCGCAAATAATTTTTTACCACTTAAACCAAGTTTTTCCATTCCAAGCCTAAACCTCCTTGCCTACGCGGGCAAGTGCGGCATTGCCATTGATTCACCAATTTTTTTGGAGATTTTTATGCGAGTTCATACAGCACTTGAGATGTTACTGCGACTGTTGATGGGTTGTCAGGATTGGTCTGCGTCGCAACCTGGCAACTCCTTGTTTAACTCGATTGCGATCGCCACAGCATCTCACAAACACCAAAAATATAGGAAATATCGATCGTGTTGAAGCATCCCGGAACCAAATATCGTTCATTTGCGCCAATTAACTTACCAGACCGCACTTGGCCCTCGAAAACCATTACCCATCCTCCCATCTGGCTGAGTACCGATTTGCGCGATGGCAATCAGGCACTAATCGAGCCGATGCACGTTGAACGCAAGTTACGTCTGTTTAAGCTTTTAGTCGAGATCGGGTTTCAAGAAATCGAAGTTGCATTCCCCTCCGCTTCACAAACTGACTTTGATTTCGTCCGCCGCCTGATCGAGCAGCAATTAATACCCGATAACGTCACAATTCAGGTTTTAACCCCTGCCCGCGAACATCTAATTCGTCGTACCTTTGAAGCATTGCAAGGTGCAAAACGAGCGATCGTGCATCTTTACAACGCCACCTCTCCAGTCTTCCGCCGCACTGTCTTTAATCTCGATCGCGCGGGCACTATCGAGATGGCAACATCAGCAGCGCAACTGATGAACGAACTTGCCGCAGCGCAACCGGAGACTGATTGGTATTTCCAATATTCGCCGGAAACCTTTACCGCAACGGAACTGGATTTTGCTAAAGATATTTGCGATGCCGTTCTGGATGTTTGGCAACCCACACCGCAGCACAAAGCCATTATCAATTTGCCTGCAACTGTTGAAGTGGCAACGCCTAATGTATTCGCAGATCAAGTCGAGTGGATGCATCGTAACTTGGCGCGACGGGATAGCGTAATTTTGTGCGTCCATCCCCATAACGATCGCGGGTGCGGCGTTGCAGCAGCAGAACTGGCGCAGATGGCAGGTGCGGATCGAGTTGAAGGCTGTCTGTTTGGCAATGGCGAACGCACTGGAAATGTGGATCTGGTGACGCTGGCGCTGAACCTCTACACCCAAGGCATCCATCCCGGTTTGGATTTTTCTGATATAAACATGGTGGCGAGAACGGTGGAAGATTGCACGCAATTGCCAATTCATCCCCGCCATCCGTATGTTGGGGATTTGGTATTTACTGCCTTTTCTGGTTCTCACCAAGATGCGATCAAGAAAGGCTTGGCGGTACAGGAATCGGATGGAATCTGGGAAGTTCCGTATCTGCCACTCGATCCAACCGAAGTGGGACGCAGCTACGAATCTGTGATTCGGGTGAATAGCCAATCGGGTAAGGGTGGCATTACTTTCTTGCTAGAACGGGATTACAGCCTGGTATTGCCCCGCAGGTTGCAAATCGAGTTTAGCCAAGTGGTGCAAAAGGCAATGGATGCTTCCGGGCAGGAAATGTCTGCAACGGATCTGTGGAAGCTATTCGAGCAAGAGTATTTGCACGCAGTATCCCCGTTTAAGTACCTCTCTCACCACTTGTCGGAAACAGACGGCGATGAACAAGCGATCGCAGTATCGCTAGAGATGAACGGGAAACGCATCGCTCTAACCGGAAAAGGCAACGGCCCTATTGATGCATTCCTAAAGGCGCTAAATCTTGGCATTCGCATCGATCGTTATGACGAACACTCACTCAGTCAGGGAAGCAATGCGTCTGCGATCGCTTATGTTGAGGTGGCTGGCGATCGCTTCCCAGGTTCTTTCTATGGCGTTGGCATCCACTCCAATATCGTCACGGCATCGTTACTCGCTGTTCTGGGTGCGGTTAACCGTGCTTGGCAGCAAGTCGATCCAGAAACTCAAACCCAGATATTACAAGGCTGTGAGTCGGTTTGAACCTGATTCTTGAGTAAGAGCGATCGCCGATCCACTTCAATATATGTCAGAAGGTGTATAGCAAAATTATGTCTTTAGCAACATGATGTAAGTGTGAGGAGTGAAAGTTATAGCGAAAAGCCCTTGGAGTCGAAACACGGAAAGACGCCCTTGGGCTTTTTAGCGTTTTTTGGCTAAAACTTGCCCCGCACGGCTACGAATTACACATCGTATTATCGAAAACTGGGTATAAAGTCCCGCCCCGATCGGGCGGCTTTTTGTATGATGCTGTATGCGATCGCAATGATACGATGAAGGCGACTGCCTCCGGCAGGCTACGCGATCGCACTCTACTCGGATATGTATCGAACTTTCATCCCTGGCATTGCTCCACCTCCAGTACAATCTGAACCTGCGTGGTGGTTCGCCTTTGTCGGGAATCAGCTGTTGGTTCGACGGGAAGGGACACTCAGCACAATTCCCACCCTCATCAGTTTGGCAGAGATTGGCTTGGTGCCCGTGCGATCGCAATTTCTTGGCACCCTGGACGATAGACCTTGTTACTCGGCGGAACTAGGGAAAGATGCCGTGATAGCCGATGGCATGACTTTGCAAGGACTGCGCGAATTGTACGGCACCTTAGACGAAGACTTGTATGCGCTCAGCAGTCGTGCGATTCAGATTATGGAATGGGATCGCACCCATCAGTATTGCGGACAGTGTGCGGCTCCGACAACCCAATTACCCAACGAACGTGCCAAGCGTTGTCTTAAGTGTGGGTTAGTCAATTATCCTCGCCTCTCGCCTGCGGTGATTGTACTCATCTCGCGTGGTGAGGAGATATTATTAGCTCGCGCTTCTCGGTTTCCCGCAGGAATGTACGGTTTGATTGCTGGATTTGTCGAACCGGGAGAATCACTCGAAGAAACAATCGTGCGCGAAGTCCGGGAGGAAGTTGGGATAGCAGTCAAGGATATTTGCTATTTTGGTTCGCAACCTTGGCCTTTTCCGAACTCGCTGATGATTGGATTCACCGCCATCTATGCCAGTGGCGACATTATCATCGACCCGCAAGAATTGGAGGATGCTGCTTGGTTTAGTCGAGACAACCTACCGTTGATTCCTCCTAAACTGAGCATCGCTCGAAAACTTCTCGACTGGTTTGTTTCTACGGATTAAGCGATTCGAGTCTGTAATAAAAGAAGCGATCGCACTGTTTATTCTCTGCATTCGTTGATGCGATCGCGATTGGCAAAAATCAAGACGTTGAAATAATTTTAGCAATAATAGCTTCAGGTGCTTACTTCTACTGACTCAAACTCAACCTTGTCATATATATCGGCAAGCGATATTTGAAAAGAAAGGGAATTTAGAGATACTAATTCATTGGCATCGTCATACTCAGTAAATGTCCAGCGTTTTTGCTCAGTTTTGAAGTATTGCTCAATGTGCATAGTGTATTGGTCAATTAAGATATATTCTTGAAAACTGGGAATGGTACGATAGGCGGTAAATTTTGCGTCTTTGTCATAGCTTCTAGTAGATGCTGACAACACTTCAGCAATCATCAAGGGGTTAGTAATGGTGTCTCGCCGTCCTTCTTGTAATTGCAATTCACCCTGAACTACCATGACATCAGGATAAGTATAGATGCGTTTTCTAGGAATCCAGAGACGCTGATCGGTGACGAATACTCGATAAGGTTGACGCTTGAGTGCAAAATTGAGCGCACCACTTAGGTTAAGCGCAATTTGATTGTGATTAGGGGTTCCGCCAGTCATCAGGGCAATTTCACCATTGATATATTCATGCCGTTCTTCTGAGTTAACCTCAAACTCAAGATATTCTTCATCTGTGTAAACTTTTTTATCTTCAGCTTGTATAATCATTGTTTCTAGTTTCGCAAATTACACTATTGGGATAGACCTTTTGGCTAAGTCGGTAAATAAATTATGACAAACTGAATGTTTGGTTATTATCCCAGTTTCAATCTTGAGCGATCGCTCTCGCTGTTAATTCTCCGCATCCAGAGTGTGCGATCGCTTCCACGCCACCACCCCTGATAAACTATGGAGCGATTTACTCAGATGGACTTTGAATGATTCTCATCATCCGCGATCGCGCTACAAAGGCGCAAATTGATGAAATGCGGTCGGCTCATGGTTTCTACATTAAACTGGCAGTAGATATCGAGCGTGGCATTCTTGCAGGTGGTGGGGAGCTTCATGCGGATTGCGAAGCGGTGTTGCTAGAAGATGGGAGTAGGCAGGAAAATATATGGGGAGCGAGTTGGAACCCATTGACGCAGGAAGTGTTCTATGAATCGCTGATTAATATCCGCCCTCGTCAAAATAATCGCTCGATGGAGATTCTTGACCCAGCAATTCGAGAGCAAGTTGCCCAAATTACTCAGAAGTTATTAGGAGGTGTATGAAAGATTGGACGGCAAAGCGAGAGCGTTATTTGCGTGAATCTGTACCCACTCGCTTAGGGGAACTCGCTGGAAACTTAGCTCGAATTCAGTCATTTTCTAATAATGACTTGAACTGCGATGCAGTTGCCCATTTGATAGAGGAAAGCAAGTTTTTCATCGAGTGGACAGCCATCGATGCTGAAATAGACATTGCAGGAGAGTTAGTTGAATTACAAGTGCAATTAGCTCGTTGGCAACTAAACTGGTCAAACATTTGGGCAGATGATGCACAACGAATGAAGGTTGCCCAACAAGCTAAAGTTTGGTCAGACCGTATATTAGAAATGTCAGGATTGCTGTCTGAGCCAGTGACATCAGCAAGTCAAAGCCGAAATTTTATGTGATGAGTTATTAAACTACCTTACAAAATCTGCGATCGCACTGTTAATCCTCCACATCCAGAGTGTGCGATCGCGCGAGTTTGATAGCCTGCCTCACATTCCCTTCATCCTTCGCAACAACGACCAAGCCATAGAAGTTGTTGGGCTGGTGGATAGTGGTACAACTGTAGATGTTTTTTTCTACAACATTGGCAACACTACACTACCGTTAGAGTATTCCACCTTTATAATTTAATGTAATTTCTAGAACCTTTTTGAGTTCAATGATTGGTAATGCTTGTTGTCGTCCTGCTCCAATCAACTGGTGTGTAGAACCATAGAAAACGTTAGTAGTCACACCTTTCTCAGCAAGAACATCGCCTTTTTCTTTTTGCAACTTTTCTTTGTTTTCAAAATCAACATCCCAACATACTAAAACATCAATGTGGCTTATGTCTTTTTTATTAGTATTTATATCGTTGTATATATTCTTCAAATCTTTTTTAAACTCTATCAAAATTTCTTTCCTAAGCCTACCTCCATTAGCATTAAAAATATTTCTATAAATCCCCAGCTTATTATTTTCAGAGTACTCTACTTCTTCTGTCTGCTCTAGATCGTAGTCATACAATCCATCATATACTTGATAACCTGAAAGTACCTTGAGATAGTAACCTTTTATTATTTGTTTCGCAACTAATTCTACAAAAAGACTGATAACCTCTTGTTCTTCTAAAGGAGGAAAATATTTTTGTGTCAAATATGAATCAAACCACTTTTTATCTTCCAGCTTATCACTAAGCTCCTTTTTAGGATCGTAAAGCGGATTACCAATTCTGCTATCACCACCCCCAACAATATATCGACGATATTTAATGAAGTTCTTTTCTTTTAATATTTCTAAAACTTTATCCGTTATTTGCTTCATTCGATAAGCACTAATTCCTTTTCTTCCTGCATCTAATTCTTTTCTTATTGATGTATCTTTTACATCAACGATTACAGTATAGGGAAGATAGTTACTATGCTCAAATGGATCTAAACAAACACCTATAGGCATACCGCCAATTGCTAGCCATAGCCCGTGTTCTAAGTTAAAGTCTGATGAAATGTCATCTTTATTCCTAAAGCGCTCATTAAATTCATTAATATGCGACTTACTTGTTGCAGAAATAAAAACGCGAACATTTAATGGATTTCTTTCACCAATTCTTACATTATCTATTTTTTCTTCTAACACTATAGCTTTTCTAGCTAAATCTTGTGCTACTGTAGGCAGAGCTGCTGTTGCCTTTACAAGTAGTTCATACTGAGTAGGTCGATCATAAAATTGACTGTCGCTGTTAAGTACAGTGTTTACTATCTCTTTAACCGCTAAGTAACCAGTCTTAATATTGACTTCTCTATTAGAAATTATTAGCTTAAATTTAAAACAATCGCTATTATTAAAAACTGGCTCTAACATTCCAACGATAGATCGAGTTCTTAGTACAGATCTAATCGTATCGTCCGATTGCGCTATACGGAATGTAGCAGCAAGAGCTTCTTCTACAACCTCATTGGGAAATTGTTTTGGGAAACTCACTGTAATTTTTGTACTATTAGGTTCGCTGGTTTGTTGTGCTGTATAACCAGCTTCTTCTTCTTCTGAGTTGGGTATATCAGAACCAGAGTAAACAAATTTATATAAGTTTCTATAAGTTCTTGATGCTTTTATTTCATTTTTAATGCTTTCTATTTTTAAATAGTCACTTTGAAAAGCTACAAAGGTAAATCCGTAACCCATAAAGCCAAATTTACCAGTATTTCGCTCTCTTTTCAGAGATTTGCCCGTAACAAGAATCTTTGATATTTCAGATTCTTCTATCCCAACACCGTTATCTATAATTGTAATTTTTCTTTCGTTTGGCTCAATTTCTAGTTGTATTTTACCTTGACTAATATCATCTTCCCCAAAATACTCAATGATTGCATCTGCACTATTTTGCAAAAGCTCTGTATAAATATCCCACACATGTCTGTAACTAGATATAATCCTTTCAATATTAGAACGTATCTGTCCTACTTCTTGTTTAGATAGTTCTTCTTTTAAGACATTATTCATTTTAATATTTTTAGAAAAAATAAATGAAATGAGTTT
The DNA here is from genome assembly GCF_039962015.1 of Trichocoleus sp. AS-A1. Taxonomy (NCBI): domain Bacteria; kingdom Bacillati; phylum Cyanobacteriota; class Cyanophyceae; order Leptolyngbyales; family Trichocoleusaceae; genus Trichocoleus; species Trichocoleus sp. AS-A1. Next base: position 95,863 of record NZ_JAMPKG010000017.1, read on the forward strand.
TCAAAATGTATGAAAACCTAAAAGCTTGGGCATCCTGCTTACCCTTTTAACTTATTCTACCCCCTAAATCTGGTCTTTAACCTTCTGATACAACTCCCGCAGGCAGTCGAGATTTTCCTCGTTAACTGAGTTAATAAACCTTTCTATCATCGTCAGAGTTTGAGTTTAAGCCGTTGCGGCAGTTTGCTCTTCAGGGAGAAATGCTAGAACAATTCGCTCTCTTGGAATGCCTGCGGCGATTAGGTCTTTAGTGATTCCCTGTTCCATCCCGTCATACTCCACCCAAACCTTACCTTCACGCAGAGTCACATAAATCAAATTTCCCCTCACTCGTCGTCCTCTATCCCAACCCACTTGCATCAGTGCATAGCGGTTTTGCGTGTCGTCAAATACCGTATCGAGTCGAATATCGCCGTGAGAAGGTTTGAACTGGGCGTATCGTTGAATTACTTGCTTTACAATGTCCCGTTCTTGAGTGGTGGTATCCATTGCTTCACCTCTTGCGCCGCTACATCTACAATAAGCAATTTTATCGGTAACTCACGCCTCACCAACTCACCAATCGGTTCGCTGAAAATCTCGTCAAAAGTTGTGTCTGCAATAGCGAGATACAATTCACGATCTGGATCGACCTGTTCAAGTAGAAGTCGATAAAGAACATATTGACCAATCGCTTGCTCCAAATCAGCAATTGCCGAATTGCCTCGAAACTCCTTGATTTCAACTGCAATTCGACTACTACCGCGTCTCGCACCGATAAAGCGTCCTGCAATACCGCTGACGGCATCTAATCTTGCTGCTAAGTCGATAAACAGAAATCGCTCGCCATAGGATATGACATAGGGATCGTCCGTGATTTCCCAACCCTCTTTGATAAGAGCTTGCCTAATGATGTTATGGATCGCATCTCGTTGAGGCATGACTTAATCGGTCATAAGCCGCATGACTAGCCTATGGTACGCTACGCGAACTGACTTGTCAGCGCAACGCGATCGCATTCTTTCTAAATTTTGACTGCACGTAGAAGCGCGATCGCATCCTCAAACAAATGCAAGCGATCGCTCTTCGTGGAAGATTTCCTGTCTTATCTTACGCTCACCTGACGCTTGAATACCGTCTCACTTAACCAACCACTATTCGGGTATTCGTGGATTACTTCAACCTGGTACTTGCCAGGGGTAAGCTTGTTAAGATTAGCTTCATAGCGGAAATTGCCGACCATGAGGATACATCCACCAGTCTCACGTGGACGGATGGTAACGCGCACTGTTACTTTCTTGCCTTTGCGTTCCGCCGCACCGCTGAGCTTCTGGCAAGGAGTTGAGGCAGATAAGTCTGTACGAACCGTAATATTTCCCGCACCACCTTTTGCACTCACCAAAGGACGTTCTAACACTTGTCCAGGCGTACCCGGCTGAACGATGAAACGAAACCAGTCAGCTTGAGAAGGCGTGTTCGTTGAGGATACATTCAAGGGATTGGACGCCAAAAAAGAAGCGAATACACTGGCGAGTAGCAGAGTCTTCATGGTCGGTTGCTATTAATAAAAGGAAAAAAGATTGGAGCGTGCGATGCTTTAACCTTTATGACACTCAGCATGACTTCTCAGTTCCCTTCAACAGCGATCGCATTCATCACCCGCACTTGCGATCGCAACTTCAAATAAACTTGCGCGAACTGACTTGTCAGCGCAACGCGATCGCTCTTGGTGGAAGATTTCCTGTCTTATCTTACGCTCACCTTACGCTTGAATACTGTTCCACTTGGCCAACCATTATTCACATAATCGTGGATTACTTCAACCTGGTACTTGCCAGGGGTAAGCTTGTTAAGAGTCGCTTCATAGCGAAAATTGCCGATTGTAGCGATACATCCACCCTCAGGTTGACGGATGGTAACGCGCACTGTTACTTTCTTGCCTTTGCGTTCCGCCGCACCGCTGAGCTTCTGGCAAGGATCTGATGCAGATAGGTCTGCACGAATTACAATACTTCCCGCGCCACCTTTTGCACTCACCAAAGGACGTTCTAACGCTTGCCCTGAGGTACGTGGTTGAGCAATGAAACGAAACCAGTCTGCTTGAGAAGGCGTGTTCGTTGAGGACACATTCAAGGCATTGGACGCCAAAAGAGAAGCGAATACACTGGCGAGTAGCAGAGTCTTCATGGTCGGTTTCTATTAATAAAAGAAAAAAGATTGGAGCGTGCCATGCTTTAACCTGTATGACACTCAGCATGACTTCTCAGTTCCCTTCAACAGCGATCGCATTCATCACCCGCACTTGCGATCGCAACCTACAAATAAACTTGCGCGAACTGACTTGTCAGCGCAACGCGATCGCTCCATCACGGTGCCATCAATTTCATGCAACCATACCAAATAGGTTTCGAGTAGTTGAGCCGCATGAAATACAACTGGATCAAAATTCTGCGCTGGTTTGCGATTGGAGTTCTCATTACTTTAGCAATCTGGCTGCTCAACAAATATGGGATTGAGCAAGTTCGAGAACAGGTGGATCGGTTTGGCATCTGGGCACCCGCGATCGTGTTTGGGCTGCGCTTTACCAGTATCATTGTGCCAGTGCTTCCAGGTACTGCTTACGCGATTTTAGCAGGAGGTCTGTTTGGGTTCGCTCAAGGATTGCTAGTCGTTGCGTTGGCAGATTTAGCCTCGTGTACGTTCAATTTCTATATTGCTCGTCGTTACGGACGGGGTTTAGTAGAGCGATTTGTCGGTCAGCAATTTATGGAAAAAGTCGATCGCCTCGCTCAACAACATTTAGAAGGCAACTTTTTCCTGATGACGGGTCTTTTGATGACCGGACTGTTTGATTTTGTCGCTTATGCTGCCGGAATGACCACAATGCGTTGGCAAAGCTATTTCTTAGCTCTCGTCGTCAGCATTCTGATTGCCAAACCGCTTTGGGTCGCTGCTGGCGCTGGAATCTTTGAAGGCAGTCAGTTACTCTTAGGCTTTGCGATCCTCGGAGCATTTGGCATCGGCATCGTCACCGCTATTGTCCAACGCCAGTCGAAGCAATAATCGGCTAGGTGCTGCATGGCGGCGAGCTGATAAAAGCGATCGCAACTTCACACAAACAGAGCAAACTGACAACTCAGCGCTAAGCTAACGTCTCGCTTCGCTGTTTTCATGCCCAAAGGGCTGTACGCGATCGCATATTAACCGTAATAATTTGAGAACCGTACTCGCAACTTTCCCATAGAGAAAACACATTTAAATAGTTGTGGGGCAGCGATTATAAATAATCGCTGCCCCACACAGAGTATTCACTATTTCTTGCGTTACTTACGCAGGAAGCAATACTGTGTCAATGACGTGGATGACACCATTATCAGCAGTAACATCCGCTGTTGCAACTGTTGCATCATTCACTTTGACGCCACCATTGGAAGCATCAATTTTCACATCTGAACCCTGAACTGTAGTAGCTGACTTCAGCTTAACTACGTCAGCTGCCATCACTTTGCCGGAAACGACATGATAGGTCAGGATTTGCTTAAGCTTCGGAATATCTTGAAGCAAAGAATCTACTGTACCTGCGGGAAGTTTAGCGAAAGCTTCATCAGTAGGCGCAAACACAGTGAAGGGACCAGCGCCTTGTAGTGTATCAACCAAACCAGCAGCTTTGACGGCAGCAACTAGGGTGTTAAATGAACCAGCCTGAACGGCGGTATCAACGATATTAGCCAAGTTTTTTACCTAGTTTTTTGTCTCTTGTTAACAACTATAAAGTTTATTTTAATAAATTGTCTGTACCTTTAGGCATATCCCCAATTTGTTGAGTCGAGAGCCACACAAATACTAGATATCGTTTATACTAACAAAGTCATAGATTTGATTTAGGTTAAGTTGAGTTTATGCAAAAGTTATAGGATAAACTTCAACTTTATTTAAGAAGATTACTGAGCGTTTTTATAACAATAATTACTGAGAGAGCCTACATTACTGCAAATGCAGTTGAGGCACCAGTCCCTCATATTTTTAATATAAATTCATGTAGTTTTATTCTACTCTTGCTAGACTAACTTGCTCGGCTGCATTTAGCAAATGTAAAACGCTGGAAACCTGAAGCAGCGATTCAGCGAAAGCAGATTTTCGGTTCTGTATTTTCTGTTCTGTAAGAGTAAGTGTGATTGGGAAAAGCCCAGCACCTGTCTGAAGAGATGCCGAAAGTTGCTAAGCGCGATCGCATACTTCTCTCAAATGAAGCCTAGATCGTTGCTTGCACTAAAGGACTCTCCAAGATTTCCCTACACATAGAAAAGCACCGCAAGTTACTTGCGGTGCTTTTCCTTCACTTGTCCTTATTTATCAGATGCAAGAAGCTCTGATACCGCTGCGTGTGCTAACACAACGCCCGGTTCGCGTTGGAAAGCATTGTAGTATTTCCGGGCAAATTCATTGCCTAGCTCTGACGGCGTCAGCAGCGTGCGGGCATTGGTAATCAGATTTTGGATATCATCCAGCGATACAGGTTCATCGCTAGAGAGCATTTCATCAATTTGCACAACCAGCTCAGAAAGGCGATGCAGCCACGCAAATTGTTCGTGCTCAATCACGAGTTTCAGGAGTTCTGTGTTGGATACCCGTCCGCGCACCTGTTCGTAAGTGATGCGTTCTGTGTCAAGCAACATCCGGTGGAGGTGCAGCAATTTGTTCCGCAGATCGCGCAGATATTGATGTTGATGTATTCGTTGTAGCAGTGTGTTAGAAGTCAATGGAACCCATCCTCCCGTTACGATAATCTTCAATTGCTTGAACAATTTCTGCTTGGGTATTCATTACGAATGGCCCGTAGCGGACAACTGGCTCGTTTAGCGGTACACCTGCAATGAGCAACACGTCCAATGGCGATCGCGCATCCGATGGATTTGAAATTGCTACTTCCTCACCATCTTGTGCAAACAACACCATCTGCCCATCTCCTGCGCGTTCCTTGTCTGCACCAAACAAACCTTCTCCATCTAGCACGTATGTAAAGGCATTGTATTCTTTTGGCACAGGCTGAACCACTGTTCCGCCCGGTTGGAGCGTGAAGTGCAGGTACATTATCGGAGTTTGCGTTGCGATCGCTGACTTGACTCCCAGCGCTTCTCCAGCGATCGCTTTTACCCTTACCAAGCCATCATCAGTCTGAGCAGTGGGAATTTGCTCCGCCGAGATTTCCTGATAACGAGGTTTCATCATCTTGTCCCGCCGAGGCAGATTGACCCAAAGTTGCAGTCCGTGAAGCCGTCCACCAGTCCGAGCAAATTCCCGCTCTGGCATTTCTGAATGGACAACACCGGCTCCTGCGGTCATCCACTGCACATCACCAGAACCCAACTGTCCTGCATGACCCTGTGAATCTTTGTGTTCCAAGCGCCCTTCAAGAACATAGGAAACCGTCTCAAAGCCCCGATGGGGATGATCTGGCGCTCCTTTTGCTTGACCCGGCGCAATATCAACCGGCCCTAATTCATCAAGGAGGAGGAAGGGGTCGAAGTGGGAAAAGGTGCTTTTGGGGAATGGGCGGCGCACAAGCATCCCTTCACCTTCCAGCGTTTCGACACTGTTAATAATGCCTGCAACCGTTCGCATCGTTCGTATTTGAGTCGTCATCAACTGTCTCCTTGATGCCTTAGTTATCAGTTTAATCAGAACCCTGGCGAAGAATATGCAGATAACCAGCACTTGCAGAGTATGAAAGTCTATCTAAATTGGGTCATCAACCCCAGTCGGCAAGAAGCTGGTGCCTGGTTCAACTCAAGACCAAGCCGTTAGGTTCTTTATCAGAACCAACATCGGAGCAAACCATCATTCGTCTCATTTACTTTGATTGCTCCTATATATGATTAATCATATATTAGCATAAGATCGTAAGGAACCAATAGAGCTTCCACTACTTCATTCTTCGGAAAACCGTCTATGTCTCTAGCACACGCAATTCTGGGTTTACTTCACCAAGAAGAGAGGACGGGTTACGACCTGAAAACCAGCTGCTTCGATCGATGTATTGCTCACTTGTGGCCCGCAGACCAAGCACAAATCTACAGAACCCTCGATAAACTGGTTGGGCAAGGGTGGATTACCTGTACTGTAGAGATTCAGAGCGATCGCCCAAATCGCAAAGTTTACAGCGTGACTGAGGCAGGACAAGCCGAATTAATCCGATGGCTGCAATGTCCTCAGCCCTTGCCAACCGTGCGAGATCCCTTACTCGTGCAGTTGCATTTTGCGGCGCAGTTACCGGATGAAGCCATCCTTCAACTGTTAGAACAGCAACTAACTGGACGCCGCCAAAAGCTAGCTGAGTGTGAAAGTATTGACTTGCCAACCCTGAGCGATCGCTCTGCGAGCCGCGAGCAGATTCTGCAACGGCTCGGACTAGAATTAGCGATCCGCAGAGAACAAACTTACATTGATTGGCTCAAGACTGCTATAGAAGCGATCGGGAACGCATAATGAATCAACTAGAGGTAAAAACCAACGCCTCTATCTCGTCTTCCACTTCGCTAATCAGATCCTGCAATTGCCACCAATCGCAAGATTCCCTCGGTATCTGCTTTTGTTGTTCCAAAAGCTCGGAAAGCTGTGCATTTAACCGCTTGAATTCAGCAGTAATCCATTGAATCTTCATTTGACGGGCATCGGTCATAACTCTGAATTCCCTTTACTGTGATTCTTCTTACAGGTTTGAATCAGTTAAACGGGAAAAATCACTCTAGTAAGTACACTATCCAAACAAGTCCACCCAAAATTGCTAAATTTCTTGATCAAAGGCAGACTCTAATCCTTTTCGGATAAGGTACGAGCTTGCCTAAACTCCCTTGAAAAAGGGAGAAAATATCCTTCTTTTTAAAAACGGTAGTGAGAATCCTGATTTCTCCCCGATACTCCTTGCAAAGAGAAAAAATAGCTTCTTTTTTCAAGCGATCGCATAGGCGTATGCACTCAGTCATCCCTGTGCAATGCGATCGCGCCCTTGGCAGAGTTTGGGGGTATCTGTATGTGTAGCCTCACCAAAATGGAAGGGGATTAGCCAAAAAACAGCAAATATTAATTTCTTTTTTCCGAACTAAAACCCTTGGTCTATATGGATTTTAGAACTTATTGGGAAAACATAGACTTTCTAGCGCTTCGGGAAACACAGAATTTAAAGTGAAGATACCCATTACTGACCCAAAAGCGTAGTTATCAAGAATGCACTCACTCAATTTTGGAAAAAACTCAAACATGAAAAAGTTGACAAAGACAATTGCATTCACGATTTGCTCTGTCTGGCTTGTGAGTTGTGGTAACTCGCTTCCTAATGCTTCTCAGCAAAATCAACCAAATAACGCCCCAGAAACGAAGGCGGATTCTTCTAATAAAGTTGAAACAGATACCGAAGTTCAAGCTAATTCTTCTAATAAGACTCAAACAAATACCGAGATTAGCACTAATTCTTCTAATAAAGCTCAAACGAATACCGAAGTTAAACGCGATAAAAATAAGCAAGTTTCAACCAAGCAGCCAACCATTGGTACCGTCACAAGCATGGTACAAGGCGACCTCAAATGCTACGTCACCCTAGTGGATGAAAACAGAATCGAGAGGAATGTTGGCGCATCATTTGAAGTCTGCGAACAAGAAAAAACTTTCTTGAATAAGAAAGTTCGTAACTCTTATGAAATCCTCTCCGTTAATGATTGTGAAAGCATCGAACCTTGCGGCAAAAGCAAACAAGAATCTCTCATTACCAAAATGGAGATTATCGATGATGGAAACTCTCAAGCTCCAACTGACTCACAAACTCTCAGTAATGGTGAGTGGACAATAACGGTTGGTAATGCCAAATCTTGGTCAGGGGTCAATGGAACGGGAAACCTTAGCTACCGTGGTTGTGATGCTAATGGGAAATGCATCAATTTAACTGGAGGTAAAATCACTTGCCGGGATGGAAGTTGCACCACAGGGTGGGCGAATGGGGATTATTTTTACATTCTTGAGACACCAATCAGCAATCCCGATCAGCCTGAAGGATCTGACTCTTCAACAACCTTAACCGTAAAGAAAGGAGCTGAGGTAATCCTAACAGCTAAAGGATTGAAAGCCGTATCTCCCTAACAATTCTCCCAACACAAAGTTGAGTTATAAACTGTTATTTCTAGCTTGAATTTTAGGGAAAAGAACGCAAGGAGAAAGCGCTAGTATGCCAAAGATTTACCAAGGGCATTGGCATACTAGCAAGCCTTGCAGAAGGAAAGGCTTGTGGGAGCAATTATTAAATAATCGCGCTGATGATGAGCGCTACTGCAAGTGCGTAACAAAAAATAGCTGTAGCGCGATCGCCAATTCTACGTCTAATGAGGAGTGTCTTTCGGGTTTGCCAAAACCAACTAGGTTTTGTGTAGGTGACAAAGACGAGAAAAATGGCTGTAACTAAATAAATGGGGTTCATCTCAAGCCACACTCCGTTAGCCGTGACATATAGACGCGATCGCTCTTTTTAAAAAACCATCTCAAAGACTTCAACCGTAAAATCCCAAATTCCGGGGTTCTTGTGCAATCGCCAGAAACCTCGTCCAGCCTTCAATAGCGTGTAGTCGCAATCCTAGCATTTGAATGGTGAGCTAACCCTTCAGATACCCGACTCCGTAAGAGTTTTCGGGTATCTCGCCTTCAGGAATCATTTAGGGGCGCTAGAGTACAAATAAATTGTTGTTAGTGGCTACTGGCAAGGACGCGAACTGACAAGTCAGCGCTAGGCTAACGCCTCGCTTCGCTGTTTTCATGCCCAAAGGGCTGTACGCGATCGCTGCCAGTCTTCTACCATCCAAAATTTGAAATCTAAAATCTAAAATGGTATAAGCAGGCTGAGTTTTAACAAAAATGTAGTTTATTGTGACAACAATTTGCTACACTCCAACTTCTGAAGTTCAAATAAACACAGATTGAGCGAATGCGGAAGGGGGTCGTGAAGTGGCTGATGATGAACGCACACTAAACGAAGAACAGATTCATCTGAGGGACTTTTCCTGGTCTTTCTGGTTCACTTTGCCTCTCTATCCTTTTGGCAGTCGGCGGACTATTCGCAAAGAAGTTGTTCAGGATACAGTCTGGACTTTTGACCAGCTTCAGGGCATCTTCTACGTTGTCGTGCCGATTCGCATGACAGTCGTTAAGCTAGATGAAGGGGGTTTGCTCGTCTATGCGCCTGTTGCGCCGACTCCTGAGTGTATCCGGCTTGTCAAAGAATTGGTAGCAGAACACGGAGATGTCAAGTACATCATCCTACCCACGATTTCTGGACTAGAACACAAAGTCTTCGTGGGTCCCTTTGCTAGATGTTTTCCGCTTGCACAGGTTTTTGTGGCTCCTTCTCAGTGGAGTTTTCCCCTCAATCTCCCCCTCAGTTGGCTGGGTTTGCCTTCCAAACGCACTCAGGTACTTCCACAAGACAGCAGCACTACCCCCTTTGCCAACCAGTTTGACTACGCGATACTGGGTCCCATCTACCTGGGACCGGGTAAGTTCGCGGAAGTTGCATTTTTTCATGCGCGATCGCGCACGCTACTTGTAACCGACTCGGTAATTTCCATACCAGAAGATCCGCCGGCAATTGTCCAATTAGACCCCTATCCTTTGCTGTTCCATGCCAAGGAGCAAGCGTCTGATATCGTTGCCAACACTCAGGCAAATCGTCGGAAGGGATGGCAGCGCATCTCCCTATTTACTTTGTACTTCCAACCAGGCGTACTAGAAGTCCCCAAATGGGGTGAAGTGTTTCGCAATGCTCTCAAAGCACCGGAACGTTCTAAGAAAGCTTATTTCGGTTTGTTTCCCTTTAGATGGAAGCCAGATTGGAAGCGGTCGTTCGATGCGCTGCGAGGAGATGGTCGTCTGTTTGTGGCACCAATTCTACAAACTTTGATTCTCAACCGCGCACCGAAAGAAACTATCGAATGGGCAGATAAGGTAGCAAGTTGGGACTTTCAGCGAATTATTCCCTGCCATTTTGACTCGCCAATTCAAGCAGAACCGCATCAGTTTCGACAAGCATTCTCCTTCCTAGAAAAGCGCCCTTCTCAAAGTGCAGGATTGTTCACCAGTAGCACTTATCCCTTGCCAGAGCAAGATTTTCAGTTACTAAAGGTACTGGATAAAGGTTTGAATAAGCTTGGCATCGTACCACCAGCAAAGGAAAAGGTATAGGAAAAAGAGCAATGCGTAAAGTTATCCTGTTCATTGCATCCAGTTTAGACGGTTATATTGCGCGGCAGTCTGGCGACATTGACTGGTTATTTACAGACCAAGATTACGGCTATTCAGAATTCTTCGCCAGTGTTGATACTCTTCTGATGGGTAGGAAAACTTACGAGCAAGTGCTGACTTTCGGTGAGTATCCTTACAAAGGTGTAAAAAGCTATGTGTTTACAAAAAATCCTCTCTTTCCAGCAGATAGCAATGCTGAAGTTATCAGGGAAGACATCACGGAATTTGTAGAGCAATTGCGTCAGGTAGATGGAAAGAATATCTGGTTAGTTGGCGGATCTCAACTGACTCATGCCTTGATGAGTCAGAACCTAGTAGATGAGCTAATTCTTTCAATACATCCAACGATATTGGGTGAAGGAATTCCATTATTTGATAATGGAACAATTTCTCAATCTTTGAATCTTACTAAATGTCAAACTTATGATTCTGGTCTTGTGCAACTGTCTTATGATGTAGTGCATTAAAGTGAGTAAATGGCAATCGCGATCGATGCGCTGTTTCAATTCTTGCTGCAATGCAAATTGGCACAGGTTTTCTCAATGCTTGATTCCTTTAAATCGTTCTTGCGCTGTTTTAAACGCTTCTTGCATCACAGATTGAATTTTCTGCGGATCGGGTTTTTTACCTCCCATTAAGTCACCGAAATAGACGCAGGCACCTTCGCCCAATGACCAGGTGTAGGCAGCTGCCCAGGAAGCAGCGATCGCGCTCCCAAAACCCGGTAAGAATTTAATTAACTCCCGTCCGATTGCCCGTGCTAGGAAACCACTCGCGATCGCGCTAACGACCCCCCCCGCCTGCGATGGACTCAGGGTTTGCCCGTACAATTTTCCTAACAAACCGACCATTGAGACTTGCAAGGCAGTTAGGACAGGCATGGTGGCAAATGGCAACGGTACCGCCTCAATCGCGGCTGCCATGATGGAAAATGCCAACATATAACGGCGTCCAACATCTCGGTAGAGGTTGCCAATTTGTTCGCTAGCGCCCTTATCTAATAATTGATAAATCGCCCGCGCTTCCGCTTCTGGTAGGAGGTCTGCCAAGGTATCTCGCAGCGCCTCTAAGCCATAAAATACTGGCGTGTAACCATCTTCTTCCAGGGTGAAGTCAATCATAACGGAGCGATCGCACACTCCGGCAAACGCTTGTTGAATGGCACCGAAAGCTCGGTTAACCTCCTCATAATCGGGTGGATAAGCGGGATGATCGTTAGTACCGGGAGGATAAACCTCATGCAAGCAGGTGACAGCTAGCAGACAAGGAATATCTGGATACTGCTGACGCAGCTGAGTCGTAATCTGTCGCAGTGTGTCGGTTGCAAAATCATTAATTTTGACCGTCAGAATCAGAATTCTGGCAGAACGGCTCTCCTGTTGCAAATCGCCAACCAACTCCTTAACGATCGCCTGAGTGTCCTGGTTTACATCTCCCAGCCCGACCGTATCTGTAAAAATGAGTAACGGCACGTCGCTAGAAGGATAAGCATACCGTTCCGTGTGTTGCGTGTGAGGGCGAAATCCCTGACCGACAATCTCAGCAGAAACGCCCGTCAGCCCCCGCACAATCGAACTTTTTCCAGCTTGAGGTTTCCCAATCAACAAGGCTTCCGTAGTTGGGAGTTCGGCTCGAACCGTCTCCAAAATCTCTGCAACTCGGTCTTCGCTGACACTAAACCACCCAACAGTCTTTTGTGCCACTTGTTCTACAGGTAGCAGTTGCCTCAAGCGTGCGGTTGCGTCGTTCCAAACACCCGCAATGCGGTTTTTGGGAGAATCATTGACCGACTCAGTCGTCACAGCATCCTTTGGTTCGCTAGGTTGCTGAGAATCTATTGACGACGAATCAGCATCACGTTGCTCAGTCATAGAGATTAAAACGGCGGATAGATTCAGATTACATCGTGTCTATCTTCTAGACTACAAGCAAGCTACTCGTCGCTCTCGCCGATCGGAAAACTAATATAAACCGATAGAAGCCTTCTGCGAACGCAGGCAGGTACAATCAGCATGCAGTGGGACGAGCAACGAGGGCACAGAGAAATCTGGGAGTAAAGCAGCTATGCAATTTGTATCCGATCCACCGATCTCGGTCAAAATCCGTAAGATGAACGAAAGAGTGCGATGGCTTGCACCGAGTCTTGTGGAACGAGGAATCGATCAAACCCGGATGGTTTTAGACGATGGCGCTTCTGACACTCCGGAGTTCTCATTTTTAGTCGTGGGGGATAGTGGCTCTGGCTCCTATCGAGGATACAACCCCCAACGACAAATCGCAGAACTCATGCTTGCCCACCGCGAACAGAGCCGTTTCGTGTTGCACACCGGCGACGTGATCTATCTGGTTGGCTCTAGCGAATACTATCTAAAAAACTTTATTTCTCCCTACCGAGAGTTTTTGGTAGGAGGCGATCGCCCGGAACGCATTGCCTACGATCAAATGGTCTTTAATATGCCGTTCTTGCCGGTGCCAGGGAACCACGATTACTATGACCTACCCTTTATCTATGGTTTAATTGCCCAGGCTTCGCTGCCCTTACGCCGCCTGCTGCGCTCCCAGTTAGATTTGGACATTGGCTGGCATGGTTCGGGTCAAGGGAATGCCTATGCACGAGCGTTTCTTGACTACCTCAAAGCGTTCAATAGCGAGAGCGAACTGGCTCGTCATCTAGATCGTCATTACACTGCCAAGACGGATACAGGTCGCTGTCTTTCTTATCAACCAGGACGCTTCACCCGCTTACCTAACCGCTATTACACGTTTCGCAGCGGTGGGATTGATTTCTTTGCGCTCGATTCAAATACTTTCAATGCGCCAATACCCCTGCCAACAACGAAAGAGGGGGACGACTACCGTAGCGAGTTGGAAAATCGTCGGTCTGACCTGGAACGGCAGAAACTTCAAATCATGGAAGCCTCCGCTCTACTGAGTTCGGGGCGACCTGAAGAGGCTGAACAGCTGGATGACAATCAAGCCAAACTAGAGCAAATCGACGAACTGTTGATTGACATCAACAAGCAACTGGCAGCGGACGAAACAACAGTCACTGACGTTGAGCAGCTGGACTGGCTGCGGCAAAGGCTGATCGAATCTTGGAATACTGCCGAGGTGCGCGGGCGGGTCATTTATTTCCACCATCCCCCCTACGTCACGGAGGCGACGAAGTGGCACCAGGCGCAAACTTTAGCGGTTCGCCACCGCCTCCGCCGGGTGTTGGATGCGGTGAAGCAAGCAGTCGGAAACCAGGCGGAGGGGCGTCCGCTGGTCGATCTGATTCTAAACGGTCACGCTCACTGCCTGGAATATCTCCAAACTGGCGATACCGGATACGGGGACTCCAATATCAATTGGATTGTTTGTGGTGGCAGCGGTCACAGTCTCCGCCGTCAGCGGTCTGAGGGAGCGGAATTGACGGAGAATTTTGGGGGTATCAAGGGCGATGACACCCGCTTGGTAGCAAAATCGCTGCTTTTTGTCGGTCGTCATGGTCAGGGGTTGCAGAAGCGACGACCTTACTCATTTTTGCGAATTGATGTCTTTGACGGTCGCCCTCCGAAGTTCAAAGTCCGACCGTTTATCGCTGAGCGCTCGAAACGAGAGTGGAGTAATAGCGAGATTGAAGCGTTTTCGATCTGAGTTTTTGTGGGGATGAGCGATCGCTCTAGGGTCAGTGACCCTCGATTTTGTCTTGCGTCAGTGCTATCTGCCAGGGAACCATCCGCCAGGGGATGAGCGATCGCACATCCCATACTACAGCCTGCAATTCCTTATATATATAGATGACTTGGCAAAATGTCAGGCATCAAACTTAAGCTCAGTCAGGAGTTTAGGTTGATTTCCTGCATCTTTCCAAAATTATAAAAATATTTTTTCCAACCCCTTGACACCTTGTGTAGTATTTATGTAGTATAAATATATTGAAAGAGGGAAAGAGACAAAAACCTCTAACCCAAAAAAGTCATGATGTTACTTTACATCCAACGAATCGATAAAGGCTGGCATCTGCCAGAATCCTTTGAGGTGCAGCATCAGCCTACTTCCCAAAAATCTGAAGTAGATACTGAACAAGCGGATAATACACACCTCACTCAAACCAAAACTGCTGAATCTAGGCGTAATACCCAACAGGTTTATTACCTAGAAAGGCGATTATTTCTGTAAATATTTTCCATCTTTTTCTGAACCTTGAAAACTGAATAAGAAATCACCTATTTAACGATTGATACTGTGCATTTTTAATTAAGCACAGACATCTCAAGTGGGGGGATAGCCTAGCAAGCAATGCCCCCCACAGCCCGGAGATGTAACACGTTTGTAGCAAGATTGCTGAATTGATGAGGCTGTAACTCAGTTGCGTAGAGTGCTTGTCTGTCGAACAAGATGTCGCGGGTTCAAGTCCCGTCAGCCTCGTTCAGCAAATAGAGATAAAAATTCTTAATCTCATCTCGCTACAAGGTCCCATCGTCTAAGCGGCTAGGACACAGTGCTTTCAATACTGGAATACGGGTTCAAACCCCGTTGGGACTATGGGGCGATTTAGTATCTGTTTCTTTCAGATTGTAAATTGCCCAAATCGCCGAGGTCGAGTCGCCAAGAGGCTTAAGGCGTCTCTCTGCAAAAGAGAAATTCGTGGGTTCAAATCCCACCTCGACCTCTCAAAGGGAGTATAGCTCAATTGGCAGAGCAGGCGGCTCTTAACCGTATGGTTGCAGGTTCGAGTCCTGCTACTCCCACTGCCCTCAAGACTGCAATCGAGGGAGTATAGCTCAGGTGGTAGAGCAGCCTTCTCATAAGAGGCTCGTCGTAGGTTCAATTCCTACTACTCCTACTCAAAGCCTCATCGTCTAGCGGTTTAGGACATCGCCCCCTCAAGGCGAGTACAAGGGTACCCTTCGAGAAGGCTTCGCCTACAAATCCCTTTGGGGCTATCTGGAGAGGTGGCTGAATGGTAAAAGCGCTTTTCTGCTAAAGAAGTTTGGGGCAACCCATTGCAGGTTCGAGTCCTGTCCTCTCCGCCTTTTTCATTTGGGTCGGCTCGCCTATTAGCGTGGGCAGTGGTCTGTAAAACCGCCGCTTTTATGCATTGCAGGTGCGAATCCTGCCCGACTCATTGGACTTTGGATTTTTAATTTTAGATTCAAAGTTCAAATCGTATGTGGGGATGGTGTAATTGGCAACATCTCGGTCTCCAAAACCGATGATCTGAGTTCAAATCTCAGTCCCCTCGCCATTGAGAGCGTAGTTTAACTGGATAAAACATCGGTCTACGAAACCGTAGCTTGCTTCCCGGAGGGTAGACGTGGGGGTTCAAGTTCCTCCGCTCTCGTCAACTTGGAGAGGTGGTCGAGTGGCTTAAGGCGCAGACTTGGAAAGTCTGATTAGGTTTTACCTAACGCAGGTTCAAATCCTGTCCTCTCCGTTGAAACTTCCCCCGGTAGCTCAGTTGGTAGTTAGCGCCTGTTTGAAGCACAGGAGGTCGTCAGTTCGATTCTGACCTGGGGGGCTGTCATTGCCTTGTAGCTCAGTGGAAGAGCAGTCGCCTGTTAAGCGAACGGTCGTAGGTTCAATCCCTACCAGGGCAGCCTTTCATTGCCGAGTGGACGAATAGCAAGTCGCATAACTCTGAATTATGAAGTTGTAGGTGCGAATCCTACCTCGGCATTTATTGGGGAGTCGCCTAATGGTATGGCACCGCTCTTTGAAAGCGGAAAAATGCAGGTTCAAGCCCTGCCTCCCCAGTTCTGTCCCTAAGAGGGCAGCTTTCATCACGCTCCTGTAGCCCAATTGGAAGTAGGCGGCTGTCTCAAAAACAGTCTATGTGTGAGTTCGAGTCTCACCGGGAGCATCAAAACTCGCTCCTGTAGCCCAATTGGAAGTAGGCGGCTGTCTTAAAAACAGTCTATGTGTGGGTTCAAATCCCACCAGGAGCATTAACGGGGTGTGGCGCAGCTTGGCTAGCGCGGCAGCTTTGGGAGCTGAAGGTCGCAGGTTCAAATCCTGCCACCCCGATTTATCCCTGTGATGCAACAGGTAGACATACTTTGTTGAGTGCAAAGTTTATGCTGGTTCGCTCCCAGCCAGGGATATTGGGTGTTAAAGCCCGAATACGAATAGACCAATCATTTTGCCCCTGTAGCCCAATTGGCACGAGGCGCTTCGCTTAGAACGAAGAGGTTACTGGTTCAAGTCCAGTCAGGGGTATTGGTGCGATGCGGGTGAAGTAGCCAGGGTAGGCTTGGAGGTCTCATAAGCCTCTTATCAGCAGGTTCAACTCCTGCCCCCGCCACCAAATTGCAGGCGTGGTGCAATGGCAAGCATAGAAGTTTCGTAATCTTCTGATGCGAGTTCGACTCTCGCCGCCTGCTTCAAGCAGATGTGGCGTAACCGGAAACATAAGGGCATGGTAAGCCCTTGATGTGTGTACCCTAGCCTTCGGTAACGGCTAACGCCGAACGGGAACGCTGACGCGAACAACCCCCGCCGTCTGCTTTCTGATTGCAGGTGTGGTGTTAATGGCAACACAGCAGCCTTGTAAACTGCCTATGCGAGTTCGAGTCTCGCCATCTGCTTGGGTGTGGCTATGCTAACAGTCTATTTTTTGAGTTTAAAGAGGAGGGAAATATGACAACGATGACGGTTACAGATGCTTTAGCTCACTTCTTCTCTATATCTTGTTGAACTGAATGGCATGGCTAAAATGCAGAGGCTAATCGTCTGTTAATTTTGTGCTAACGAATTAGAGCAGAAATCATGAGGCGGATTGCGATCGCTCAAGACACGCTAGAAATTCTCGAAGCAGGCTACTACTACTCCCCTGAAGGTAAACAGGTCGATATTGGTCAAGGATTGGTATCCTGTCTTGCTCAGACAAAATACTACGAACCCGATACCCTCTCAACTATCAAACAAAACGTTCTCTC
The DNA here is from genome assembly GCF_039962015.1 of Trichocoleus sp. AS-A1. Classification (NCBI taxonomy): domain Bacteria; kingdom Bacillati; phylum Cyanobacteriota; class Cyanophyceae; order Leptolyngbyales; family Trichocoleusaceae; genus Trichocoleus; species Trichocoleus sp. AS-A1. The sequence goes on from NZ_JAMPKG010000017.1 coordinate 113,043, forward strand.
TAGCTCTCCTCAATTCTCAAATATAGAATTTGAGGTTAGGAATGAGACAACTCTGATGGGAGCAGAACGCATAACGCAATCGCAAAACTTTCAAAAAATTGCCGTTCTCAATTTTGCTTCTGCTAAAAACCCTGGAGGTGGATTTCTCAAAGGCGCTCAAGCCCAAGAAGAGAGTCTGGCGCGTAGTTCGGCACTTTATAAAAGCCTGTTAAAATGTCCCGAATACTACGATTTCCATCGTTCTCAGCGATCGCTCCTATACTCCGATCGCATCATCTACTCACCCGGTTGTCCAATCTTCCGAAAAGATGATGGAACGCTTTTAGAGAAACCTTTTCTGGTTGATTTCATAACAAGTCCAGCTCCTAATGCTGGTGCCATTTGGAGAAACCAACCCAAGGATGCTGAAAAAATACCCGAAGTTCTGTATAGTCGCGGTGCAAAATTGTTGAGCTTAGCTGTTTACTATGGATGCGATGCTCTAGTTTTAGGGGCTTGGGGATGTGGGGTATTTAAAAATGAGCCATCAATGGTTGCCCAAATGTTTGCAGATTTCTTATTACCCAACGGTCAATTTTGGGGGAGATTCAGAAGCGTCCTATTTTCTGTACTCGACTCTTCTAAAGAAAGCAGAATATTTGGAGAATTTCAAAGTCGATTTTCATCAGAAAAATAAGATTCCCTCACAACTAGAATCAACGCCTCAAGCAGTTTCAGATTTTAGATATGCGGATATGGTGCAATGGCTAGCACATTAGCCTTCCAAGCTTATGATACGGGTTCGAGTCCCGTTGTCCGCTCTGTTAAATATGCGGGTGTGATGTAGCGGCTAGCATCTGAGTACGCCACACTCAGCGCATGGGTTCGAGTCCCATCACTCGCTTTCGTAGTCCTGTAGCTCAATGGTGGAGCGTTTGCCTTACAAGCAAGGGGTTGCGGGTTCAAATCCTGCCAGGACTACCAATTTAGATTGCCTCCATAGCTCAGGGGAAAGAGCAGCACTCTTCTAAAGTGATTGTCCTAGGTTCAAATCCTAGTGGAGGCGCTGGTTTAACGCTTCTTAATTTAAGGAGGTGAATTAAGTTGGTTTGTTGATATTTTGCAATTACGGCGATCGCATCTTGCGTGACCCAATCCTTAGAGCCTACATACTTTAGTACGAGAGGAAAAGTAACGCTGTTCAAACACAGCGGGCGTTTGAGAACGAGGAGTGCGAAGAACCCGGCAGGTTTGCTTCAAGGTAGCCATCCTTTAAAGAGTGTGTAACAACTCATCGGCGGAGTCCCTCTAGTAACTGAGAAAACGCATATTGCTCTGATAACTTGCACGCAAGAATGCGATCGCATTCAACAACACAAAACACGGGTCTGTAGCTCAATTGGTAGAGCATCTACCTTGCAAGTAGAAAGATGTCAGTTCGATTCTGACCAGTATCCACCAAATTTAGGGGTCATAGCTCAAAAGGCACGAGCGCTTGCTTTGCACACAAGAGGTTAGGAGTTCGATTCTCCTTGACTCCATGATGGTGTCTGAAGCCAAAGCGGTAGCGGCGCTGGTTTGTGGAACCAGTCATAGCGGGTTCGATTCCCGTCAGATACCCCTGAATGGAAGCTGCTGCCGAGAGGACGGCAACCTGTCTCGAACACAGGAGTGCAGTGAATAACTGTAGGGGTTCGACTCCTCCAGCTTCCGTTATTCAACTCGGAAGATGCCGCTGAATGGACAGCAAGCGGCCTTGAAAACCGTGGTACGGCAGTGATGTCGTAGGGGTTCGATTCCTCCATCTTCCTTCGTCCACTGGAGGCTGAAAAGCGAAGCACCGTGCTGATAACGCGGCTATAGAAGGGGCAGTACCTTCCCAGTGGATTTCCCTCTGCCAACGGAATAGGATCTGGTGCTACGAACGCCGGACTTGATGGTTCGACTCCATCCAGAGGGGTTTCCCTTGCCTGCGGGATGCAGACCTAGCCCTCCGAAGGCTGGCGACCAAGTTCGACTCTTGGGCGAGGGGTTATTCCGGGATAGCTCAATAGCAGAGTTCGCGGCTGTTAACCGCGTTGTTGTAGGTACTCTCCCTTGAAGGCTGTGCCTACAAGTCCTACTCCCGGAGCCAATTTTCACCCGTGTCCTAACAGACAAAGCATACACACTCGGCTGTTAACCGACAAAACCAAATGCTTTTTCGACTTGCACGGGATAAAACTTCCCTTACCTGCTGGATGCAGACTTATTCCTCCTAAGAATGGTAGCCAAGTTCGACTCTTGGGTAAGGGGTTAATGCCAGATAGCTCAATGGCGGAGCAAGCGGCTGTTAACCGCAAGGTTGTGGGTTCGACCCCCACTCTGGCAGTTTCATTTGTGCGGGTGGTTGGCATATCGGCTGTGCAGCTGGCTTTTAACCAGCACCAGATAGGTTCAACTCCTATACCACCCATTATTTCCACTGGAGACCGAAAAGCGAGGTGCAATGCTTACAACATTGCTGTAGGAGGGGCAGTACCTCCCCGGTGGACTGATTAATGAAATTTTGACTGTTGAGTTTTAGGTTCAAGACGGCTGACACAGGTTTCTCAAGACTGCTAATTATCCATTAGTTACGCTACTACTCTAGTCAGGGTATCCTTTGGGGAGGGCAACTTACAGATAAGTGTGTTAAACCGTTCGATGCGGTTCAATAGATAATTAGCGTATCAAAAAAAAATCAGAAAAATTATTAAGTAATGCTGAAACTGAATTTGCTGCAAAATGGCTATCACAGCCTTTATCACGCAGTTGAACATTTAGAGTTAGCGGAGCAATCTGTTGATTTTGGCAAAGAATATGACGAAGATGGTTTTGTCTCATGGAGAGATGAGAAAGGCTGTCTAAAATCTTGGGGAGGAGAGCTTTTTACTAAGCCTCCAAATACTTATCACTACAAGTTTGCAATCTTGCATCTCATACAAGCACTTGAACTGATTATTAAGGGATACATATATCAGCAGAATCCTAATGATGTCTTCCGAAATAAATCCAGAACCTACACTATTGGGCTGCCAGATGCCCTAAACAAGCTCATAGCTCTCGAACCATCACTTCTTTCACCACAACAAGTAGCTCTAATCCAGCAGGCAAAAGATATACGTAATGCAATTGAGCATTATATGTTTAGCTTTAGATTGGAGGAAGCGCGTGCTGTTTCTCTAGATTTCCTATCCCTGTGTAATTACTTAACCTATCGACTTTTTGGTGTGACGCTCACCGAAGAATGGAGTTGGGAACCTTGGACAAATGATTTTGATCCAATTGTGGAGACTTTAGGTGGTTTACTTGCTGAACTTGGTTCAGCAGGCACAGAGTCAAAGGAGGAAGTTGCTAAACTTTGGTCTTCCCGCAATGCAAAAGACACTATTTACCTATGTATGAATTGTGGAACCCGTAGTGCATCGATTTTACAAGGTACCTGTGTTGTCTGTGGCGAAGTCACTGATGAAGAAGTGGGTAACTTAATAGATGAGCTGGAAGAAATTTCCACTCATATAAACCAACTGCGTGAAATAAGTATTAAACTCCGAGAAAAAGGTATTGAGCTGCCTTCTGAGATGAGTCAATTATTAGATGGTAATGGTGAAGCATTCTTAAACGAAGATGAAGATGAGGAGGAGTACACCTAACACTTTGCTGTATTGGACAGCTAGTGTCGTCCTAGTTTCCATTACTAGATGATAAGGAGGTTAGGTTTTGGATGTTACACAAATGCTGAAAAATGCAGAAAATTCATTATGGGACTTCATAAATAATGTGCTGCAACAGAAGTGCGATCGCTCATCGTCATAGCTTGAGTTAATGCAAGGAAACCCAACCTATACTTCTGCTTTGCATATACGCCAAGATGAATTTTGCTCTTAGCATTCCAAGGATGCGATCGCTATCAGCTTGTCGATGTGGGATGGAAAGATGGCAGTAATCGTATTTATGGATGTGTGCTGAGGACGGTACTTCATTACATTAAGCACCGGAAGCCGAGAAGCAAGGCACTGTGCTGATAACGAAGAGGTAGGAGGGGCAGTATCTCTCCAGTGGCTTGCTTATAATTAGAGATTGCCTGCTAGCATTTAAAGACTTTGTAACTGATGCCAACTCTGATTTTGACTCCTCGCTACACTGAAGATTCTCAAGCTTTATGGCGTGCAGCTAATCGTCTGGGTTGGCGAGTCGAGCGATTAATGAACTGGAGGCTACCTGAGGAATTAAAACTTGTACCCGAACCAGTCTTGTATGTGGAAGCGTTGATGACAGAGATGATAGCGGAGCAACTTGGACTTCGCTTACTTGACGCACCAGATGATTGGCTACCCAATTTACCTGAAGAATATCGGAAGCGTTGGGTTTATCTCAGTACGCTGGGTGAAGCACGGAGTATGGAAAAAGCAGCTTTTATCAAACCGCCAAACGACAAAAGTTTCCCTGCTCGCGTTTATCAAGGTGAGGAATTGCCAAGCGACTATCCCGATAAGATGCCAGTGCTAATTGCAGAAATTGTGAACTGGGAAAAGGAGTTTCGCTGCTTTATTTTGAATCGCTCCCTGAAAACATTCTCAGTCTATCTCCGCGATGGAGAGTTACAGCGAGAGAATGATTTTGTACATACAGAAGAGGAAGAGTGTGAGGTTCAGGAGTTTATCGAAACTCTACTATCAGATGAACGGGTAGAGATTCTTCAGGCAACAGTAATTGATATGGGTGTGATTCAAGGAAGAGGATGGGCAGTTGTTGAGCAAAATGCAGCCTGGGGAGCAGGTTTGTATGGTTGCGCTCCTATTGAGGTGTTAGAAGTGCTGCGTTACGCTGTTGTTGCCGCATAATCTATAATCAGGCTGCAAGTATTACGGTATTTGTACGATGAGCAGCCAGGAAATCATCACAAGGTATTCAAAGTGATACAGGGGAAACAGATACGCTAGCGGCGATTGAGGCTAGATTGAATGAAGTGTCCAAACAATAACTATCATTAGGTTACTCTTGAAGATGCGTGGTAGAGCATCGTGCCTCCTTAGCTTCGTCTAAGCCATAATCTTAGGTAAATTGATTCAGTCAAGCTTATGCAAAACGTGAACTTATCCACACTTAAGTGGGTCAAAGTGATTACCGATCCCGACCCGAAAAAATGGGCATACACACGTGAACGTTTAAAGGAAATGGACAATGTTGTTGATGCCAATGGAGTTACCGTTTTCCCTTTGAGCTTTAAAAGTGAGAAGGCTTCTCTACCTGAATATGGAGACCTGATGGTCTTGATCCAGAAAGGCAAAGTGACTCATATTGTTGAAATTCTTGATAAGAGTTCCTATGCGAACGGAGGCTGGTTTAATCGATTTGTCAGGATTATTTGGTGGCTGCCTCACCTTGACTGGAACAATCTCTCTCCTCAATCTGAATTACTTGGATTTGACCCAACACTTATGAATGGAGACCCTCACTTGCTCGGCGATCTTAAAAGGTTTTATGAAAGGTGGAACAATGACGGAGGGTTGGAGGAATTTAAAAAGTATTTGGGTGGAAAATTATGCTCGTGCGACCGCCCATCGCCATAGATTGGGTTAACGCTCTTGAAATCCAACATCTACTTTTGCTCAGCATCTATGCCACTTGGAGCGATCGCACCTACATGATTCGCTCCTTATGATGACCGTTCTTTGACACATCGGCGGCGTTACAGTTTGGACACTTCATTTCGGAAAAGCGGTGGACAGGTTAATTGTTCCATTTTGCTCAGGAAAGCATTCCTTTTTGAGCAACGCCTATAATCAATCATGAGTAAAAAAATGATGTTGCAACCTCTTGTAAGTTTTCTAAAACTGAGTCTTGTCTGCTTAGTTAGCTCCGCTGTCTTAGAGCCAGGACAATCCTACGCCCAGTCAGCAGGTTCAGTGTCAACCCCTGATGCTACTTTTAAACGTGTTTTGCAGCAATCAGATGCAGTCCCTTCACAAACAAATGCACCGCTGAAAGCTCAGGTCAATCCCGAACCAGAATCTCGTCCCCGGCGCAGCTATATCGGTCTTGGAGGTGCTATCGGACTAGCGGGTGATACGACTGCCCTAGGAACGGGAGGTCTAGCGATTCTGACCAAGGTCGGATTTACGGACAACCTGTCTTTGCACGATGCCACAATCATATTTGGCGATCGCACTGCAACTTCGATGATTGCCCTAACTGGTGAGTTTCCCATTCGCGGTGCATCTGGACAAACTATTATCTCCCCTTTCCTTGGTGGAGGAGTCATGCTCAGGATTGCCGATGGTCTGAATATCAGTCCACTTATTTCTGGCGGCGTTGATGTTCCGTTATCAAGAGACTTAACGGGCACGGTACGGGCAAATGCAGGCTTCCCCGCTAATCGCAATGCTGATGTCGGACTTTTAATTGGAGTTGGTTATAATTTTTGAGTAACTGGCGTTAATTAGAATGAATTGATTAATTGGTGTTGAATAATTTTAGAATAAAAGATAGTTGTTTCTATTAACAAATCTTCGTCATTTTAAAAGGTACAGGCAGGAACCATTACCTATTGAAATGACATCTTTTTAAAGCTAAAATAATAAGTCGCTGTATGGGACGATCTGAAAAGGATGATTATCTAAATCCAAGTTGGGATTCTACAAGCTTTCAAGCTTTTTAGTCCGAGTGACAAGAAGTTTGTCAAACGCAACAAATAATTTTTTATCCAACATCAACCGACCGCGCAAATGTCACAATCCGCTCTACTTCCGCCTCCTATGTATCCGGGACTGAAATTAACGGCGCTTGCTCCCATGCAGGATGTGACGGATCTGCTGTTCATGAGCGCGATCGCTAACTATGGCAGTCCTGATTATTTCTTTACTGAGTATTTTCGCGTCCACACGAGTTCGGGTTTAGATAAAAACATCCTCAGATCAATTACAGAGAACTCCACCGGACGCCCCGTCTTTGCTCAGCTCATCGGTGAGAGCGTTTCCGATCTCGTACGCATTGCGAAAGAACTCAGCCGCTATCCAGTCGCGGGTATCGACCTGAATATGGGATGTCCTGCGCCAAGAATTTATCGCAAAAACGTGGGTGGAGGATTGTTACGCGATCCTGAAAAGATTAGCCAAATCCTTGGCGAGTTGAGGGGGGCAGTCGATGGGCTTTTGACGGTCAAAATGCGAATTGGCTTTGAAGATACCGCTAATTTCGATCGTATCCTCGACTTGATTAATTTGCACAACATCGATTTGCTGAGCTTGCACGGTCGTACTGTTAAGGAGATGTATTATGGCAACGTGCATTACGATCTGATTGCCCATGCCGTCCAACGGGTTAATTGCCCAGTTTTAGCCAACGGGAACGTGACATCTGCCGCAACAGCAGCAACGGTTCTAGACACGACAGGAGCAGCCGGGGTAATGGTTGGTCGCGCTGCGATCCGAAATCCTTGGATTTTTAAGCAAATTCGCCAATACCTGAGTGGTCAACCTGTTTCGATCGTAACGCTGGGTGAAGTTCGCGGTTACATTGAGCTACTGCGTCGAACGATGACAGCATGGACGGTACCGGAGAAAGCGCGGGTTAGTTATATGAAGATGTATCTAAATTACATCGGTCAGAGTGTGGATGCCGCTGGATCTTTCTTAAAAGATATGCGCCTATCCCAGACTGAAGCGGAACTATTTGGAGTATGCGATCGCTATTTATTAAGCAACCCCGCTCAAGAATTTGCTTCGGAGCCGTATCCCAAACTCACGGCTCGTCCTAGCTGCGAGACTGCCCGCGAATTGATAGCAAACTGAAAATAGAGAATGCAGTGCGATCGCCATCCTAAATCATTTGTGAAGGCGAGAACCCCGACTTTTTAGAAAAGTCGGGGTTCTGAAAGGTAGGCATCTCACAACTAAAATAGGATTGCTATCGTTGTTGCGTGTTTGTTTCGCTTACCGAGCAGCGGTACAACCAGTAAGGACTGAGGCAGGAACGGGTACATTAGAATTTTCCAAACCTCGTAATTGCTGTCGATAGGCTACTAACTGACTTTGGGTGTTTGGATCGCGGACAACTTTTCTCATTCGATCGATTACTTTGATCGCTTGCGTCCAATTTTGAGTGCAGACTGCCTTTTGTAAAGAGGCGTTGAGGTTTTCCTTGGGGACGTTCCGGGCTGCCGATGGATTTTTAGTAAGTTTGAAAGAAGTCAAAAAACCATCAATACTTTTAACTAAGTCTTCTTCTTTATCCGTTACTACGAAAACCTGATAAAACCGTCTCCGATCTACCAAATAAAATCTACTTTTAACGATTACTCCTTGAGAGAGTTGCAGTTTAAATTCTCTTCCGGGGTAACTTCCTAAATTAATATTTCGTTGGCTTAAAAGCTTCCCTTTTGAACTATTTGCAAATCCAGTAATTGCCCCAGCCAAGAAATCGTTAACATCACTAGGAGTCTTGATCAGATTAGCCGGGAGATCGGAATAACCAACGACATAACCGGCTTGATTTGGTCGGAAACTCTGGAAGAGTTGGACTTTAATTGGCCCACCTTTAGTCTGAATCGTTTCCTGACTTTGGTTCGGTGCACCGGGCATCAACACGGTGAAGCCTCCCGCGCGTGAAGCGAAGGGCTTCCATACGGACTGAGCGAGTAGAATCGGTTGCTCAGCTTGCACTGCATTAATGATGGGAGAGCCACCCACCAGGAAGGTGGTTAGGAAAAGAGAACAAAGAAGTGGATTTTTCATTTCAGGTAGAGTGCAATCAAGCGATCGCAATGAGATATCGAGCGAAAATGGATCTGTAGCTTCTTCTAATCTAGCCTTGAGCCATCCTCAATTATCCCAAACCAATGCGGCTGCTGGGGGTCACACATCCTCTGCACGTACCAATCTGCAAGAAACTCACTTCAATCGCGCTCGCGCCAGTCTGCGGCAAGCGCTGTCTTGGTATTCCCACACTCGCAGCCAAAAGCACCCTTCAAAATTAGAAGCAACCGCAGCGCTGCAAACTGAACTGGATTTTTTGAAGTCTACGCTGGATAAGTTAGACCAGGGTGTGATTCGGATAGCTGCTTTTGGTTTGGTCAGTCGCGGCAAATCAGCAGTGTTAAATGCCTTAGTGGGGCAGAAAATTCTGCAAACTGGGCCGCTGAATGGGGTGACTCAGTGGCCCCGTTCCGTGCGCTGGACGCCTAACGCGGCGGGTAAGGTGCAGGTGGAATTGATTGATACGCCTGGATTGGATGAAATTCAGGGGCAAGCGCGAGCAGAAATGGCGCGGGAAGTAGCGCGTCAATCTGACCTGATTTTGTTTGTGGTGGCGGGTGATATCACGCGAACGGAGTATCAAGCGCTGTGCGAATTGCGATTGAGCCAGAAGCCTTTGATTTTAGTATTTAACAAAATTGACCTATATCCGGAGCAAGACCGACAAGCAATTTATCAACAGTTGCAAATTCTGGGTGCTGGCAGTCGGGAGACGCGATCGCTCTCCGCTTTACAAGAAGATGAAATTGTGATGGTGGCGGCGGAACCTGCACCCCTAGAGGTGCGAGTAGAGTGGCCCGATGGTCGCGTCACGCAGGAATGGGAGACGCCGCCGCCGCAGGTGGATGAGTTGAAGCAGAAGATTTTGGGGATTCTGAATCGAGAAGGGCGATCGCTTTTAGCGCTCAATGCCTTAGTTCAGGCGCGAGAAGCTGAAGAAAGCATTGCTCAGAAGGTGGTGGCGGCTCGTGAAACTGAGGCGGAGCAGCTAATTTGGAGCTATGTGAGATACAAAGCGATCGCAGTTGCGCTCAATCCGATTGCTGTTTTGGATGTCTTGGCAGGAACGGTGGCGGATTTGGCGCTGATTCGCTCCTTGTCGCGGCTGTATGGGTTGCCGATGACGGGTTATGAAGTTGGAAAGCTTTGGAAAACCATTGTGTTTAGTTCGGGCGGCTTGCTGCTGGGTGAATTCGGCAGTAGTTTAGTTTTCGGGTTGGGCAAGAGTGCGGCAGCGATTGGGGCTGGGGAGAGTCCAACGAATATTACGGCTTATGGCGGTGCAGCGATCGCCCAAGCTGGTATCGCTGGATATGGAGCTTATGCAGTCGGTCGGGCGGCGCAGGTGTATCTAGAGCAAGGCTGCACCTGGGGACAGTTGGGAGCGAATACCGTCATTCAAGAGATTCTCAATCAGGTAGAACCGAATACAATTCTTTATCGCTTGCGGCAGGAATTGTTGCAATTCGGCGGAACATCTCAAAGCAATCAAAGCAAATAGATGAACGCAAAACCTAACCCCCAACCCCTTCCCTCACAGGGAAGGGGCGCAGGAGAAGTTCTCAGTGTAATTCAACTTTTAAATTCAGATCAAGATTGTACTTGGGAAGAATCAGCACCACGATCGGCAGCGCCTAATTCTGATTCTGCACGGCTTCGCATGGACTCTTGTAAGTGTTCGTCGTGGTGACGGTGCTGCGACATCAATTCCCGCGCCTGTTCTTGGGTATGGGCGTCAGCAGGGTGGGTTTGATGTACCTCAGCCTCTGCACGGCTTCGCATAGACTCGTGTAAGTGTTCGTCGTGGTGACGGTGCTGCGCCATCAATTCCCGTGCTTGGTCTTGGGTACTCATGCTTTGACCCTCTACTTTTAAGGCTTGCTTCTGTCTCAATTTGACCTGAATAGAGCTAAACGGTATCAAAACTGACAGAAAAATTTACGATTTAAGATTATCCCGAAAGTGAGATGCAGCGGCTTCGGTAATCTGTTTAATGGCTTGCAAACTCGGCGGTGGTGTGGCACCATCCATATCCAACCACAACAGATACTCGATATTACCAGCAGGGCCAGTTATGGGCGACCAACTTAAGGCGCGATATTGCCATCCCAACACTTGCGCGGTTTGTAACACTTGGAAAATAGCATCTGCCTGATCGTCAGGATCTCGCACCACACCTTTTTTACCAACACGCGATCGCCCAACTTCAAACTGCGGCTTTACTAGCAACACCGCTTCTCTGGGAGGCTGTGTCAATTTCCACAAAGCATCGAGAATTTTGGTTAGGGAAATAAACGACACATCTACAACCGTTAAATCTGCTGGCGGTTCATCACCGTACAATTCCTCTGGTGTGAGATAGCGCAGATTAGTCCGTTCTTTCAACACTACCCGCGCATCGTTGCGTAATTTCCAGTCAGCTTGTCCGTAACCAACATCAACGCCATAAACTTTTTTTGCCCCAGCTTGCAGCAAACAATCGGTGAATCCGCCTGTAGAAATTCCGCCATCTAAGCAAACCCGATCTTGTACGGAAATGCCAAATTCTTCAAGTGCTTTGGAGAGTTTTTCACCACCTCTAGAAACAAAACGCGATCGCTCTTTAATTTTAATTTGCGCCTCGGTTTCTACCTCAGTTCCCGGCTTATCAATGACTTGCTGATTGACCATTACTTCCCCAGCCCGAATTAGCCGTTGTGCTAACTGCCGGGAGGTGCATAAATCAAGTTCTACTAATAAGGTGTCAAGTCGTTGTTTCGCCATTAATTATATATATTAGGGATTGCTTGCGTGCAAGTTAATAGAGCAAAGCGATCGCAATCGAAAAGGAACTCCGCTGGTTAGTTATTACACACTATTTAAAGGATAGCTACTTAATCGCTTACCTCCCAGGTTCTTCGCCCCTTCCTCCCACGTTCGCTGCTTCGATCGAGTCGAAGCCACGGATACTTATCCTCTCGTAAACAGTATGTATGCTCTAAAAGTTAGGGCACGCAAGCATTACCTAGACAATTAATGCATCCAAAAAACCACGCTTTCCAAGTCGTGCGATCGCAGATGCAACTTGCAGTCTTGGACAAGCGAGAGTTTCAGCAGTAGCGCTGATATCTAGAGAACCAAGACGCTGTACCGTATCTAATACTTTACCGTCAAATTCCAAGTTACGGAATTCGCTAGTTAGCATAGCTACCATCTGACTGATAACATCTTTAGCATCGCGGACAGAGGCACATTGTCCACTCGTGCCAGTTGCGATCGCGGTAAACGACTGCAACGTAGCGCGATCGCCTCCCATGCACAACGCATGAACCGTTACCCGCTGATTTTCCGCCGACGCTGTTACCGACTGCACCGTTAAACCATTAGGATATCGCGCCGGATCGGTATGCGTGAAGCCCTCAGCGTCACGATCTGCGTGGAAACCGTGTGGCGGTGCATCACCCACCAACAGAATAAAGCGACAACTGTTGCGTCTCCACTTCATCTGGTTAGCCGCATCCTGAACACCATCATAAACAGCTTCCGGATGATCTCCACCCCCATTAGCTTCCAGTTTGTTGATGTTCTTCTGCATCTCCTGCAACTTTGCAGTCAGCGGATAGATGCGAGTTACAAAACTGGTGTCTTGTGGAGGGTGATCGCGGTATTCTACTAAACCAACTTGCAAATCGATATCACTGTCAGCTGACAACAAACGAATTGTATCCAACAATTGCTGTTTTGCTTCTTGGATGAAACTACCCATGCTGCCAGTTGTATCAATTACAAAGCAAACATCAACATGATTGAGAGCTTTTGTCATAATTAGTCTTACCTTTCTTAATTGAAGAATACCTGGCGAATGGAATTCGCAGCTACACAAACGAAGTCCGCCTGCGCGGACTAAATGCGATAATCGTGGTTAAAAAATCTGCATATTTAGGTAGAGGCGAGATGAGAGCAAATTTTACGCAGTTATATCTTCATTGTGTTTGGGCTACTTGGGATAGATTACCTCTAATTACACCTGAAATCCAGAAGATAATTTATGCAGCTATCATTAGGCAGTGTGAACAACTCGGATGCACGGCAATCGCTGTTGGCGGTATTGAAGATCATGTCCATATTTTAACGAGTTTCCCATCTACTCTGGCTGTATCTAATTTAGTTAAGCAAGTTAAAGGTAGTTCTTCTCATCTAATTAATCACGAAATTAAACCTAGTGAATTTTTTAAATAGCAAGGTAGCTACGGGGCTTTTACTGTCAGCCATGAGGCTATCGATAAAGTGGCTGATTATATCCGCAACCAGGGGATGCACCACCAACAAAAATCAACTATTTGTACTTGGGAATTAACTCCTAAATAATTTATTTTGGTCTAGGCGGTTGAAACCGCGGTTGATTGGGCAGTTGAAACTAAACCCGCCTCCGCGGGTTTCAATTTTCCGATAGTCCGCGCCGGCGGACTTGGTTTGTGTAGCCGCGAATTCTATTCGCCAAGGCTAGTTGAGTGGGCGGGTTTTAATATCTCAATTTTCCGATAATTGAGTGGGCGGTTGAAACCGCAGCTACACAGACTAAACCCGCCTTCGCGGGTTTCAATATTCTCAATTTTCCGATAGTCCGCGCAGGCGGACTTTGTTTGTGTAGCCGCGAATTCCATTCGCCAAGGCTTGTTTTATTCCCTATCGCCCATTTGTGCAGCGACTTCTTCGGCAAAGTTGCTTTCTGGCTTTGCAATGCCTTCGCCCAACCTAAAGCGGACAAAGCGACGCACTTGGATATTTTCGCCGAGTTGGGCGACGCTTTGCTTCACCAGTTCTTCCACCACGATATTTTGCTCGCGAATGTAAGGCTGATCCATCAAAGACATTTCTTTCAGGCGCTTTTCAATTCGTCCCTGAACAATTCTTTCTTTGATATTTGCTGGTTTGTTAGCTAAGTCATCCCGCCCCATTTCGATTTCTGTTTCTTTCTCGACAATTTCAGCCGGAATATCTGCTACTTTTATATACTCCACATTCGGACAAGCAGCAATTTGCATGGCGATGTTTCGCACCAGGGTTTGAAATACTTCACTGCGACTTACAAAATCAGTTTCGCAGTTCACTTCCACTAGCACGCCAACTTTACCGCCAGTATGAATGTAGCTGTCAATAATTCCTTCTGCCGAAATACGATGGCTTCCGCCGCATGTTCTACTCATACTTTTTTGGCGCAACCATGCGATCGCTTTGGTCATATCGCCATTGGTTTTATCCAGCGCCTTTTTACAATTCATCATGCCTGCACCTGTTTGTACGCGCAGTTCTTTGACGGCTTTTGCAGTTATTTCCACCATGTTAGATTCCTCCTTGACTAATAATTTTGTTGACCTCTCCCCAACCCCTCTCCTGCGAGGAAAGGGGCTTTTTTCTTCTCCTTACTTACAAGGAAAAGGGGTTAGGGGTTAGGTTTTCTCACGCTACTATGGCGCTACAAGTGAGCCTATCTAGTTATCAACTCGCACTGGTAACGGTGTCTCTAGAATTTCCATCAACAATTCAAGTCGAGATGGACGAGACAATAATGGCACCAAGTTTGGCAGTGAATAGTAATCACCTGCGAAGGTGAATGTCTCCAGCGATACTTGAGACTGTTGCAATTGCTTTTCTAAGTAGTTGCCGTGATTGCCGACTCTGACGATAATTACATTAGGCACTACCTTCAACTCTTCGCAGTATCGGGGATAAACTGCGTTGAAGTAAGGAGCGTTGTTTTCGCCTTCATCGGTAACGATGATGATTTGTTCTGCCGACTGTTTGTTTTGCCGCATCTTTTCCAGCGATGCACCGATGCTGGTGCAACCATCCGGAAACAGCTTCTGGAAAGCTTTCTCCCAATCTGACAGCGCTTTACCTTGTGCTTTTACTTCAACAGCTTTGGTGTCGAAGGCATAAACAAATAAGTTACCTTCGCTGATGCCAGAAATCAAAGCTGCAATTTGCTTTCCGACTTCCAGCGCTTCAGTCATGCTGCTGCTTTTGTCTACAAACAAGGCGGTAGACTTGGTAATCTTACCCCGCTTTTTCACCTGTTCGTTGACAACTTGCTCTAGTTGCGCCACAGTTGCATCATCGACATTGGCAACACCTGCGGCTTTCATCGCCTTGAATGCAGAGACGCGATCGCGTGTTGCAGCTTCTGCCAGTTTTGCATCGATCAACACCTTCACTTCAGCGTTTTCCATCGCACCTCGCGCTTGGAGTGACTTGAGGTTATTGATGACCTCCTGCGGTGACATGGCGTTAACCAGGGCCATCAGCACCTCTGGCGTTACTTCCTTCACCGCACCAATGGCAACAGTGTAGGGAATTTTGTGTTCTGCAATTAGTTGTGCTTGTGCTTCTGGTGTCTCTGCTTTTGCAAGCTGCTTGAGTGCAAACGCAAGACTATCTTCAGGCGGTGCATCTTTGAATAGTACGGCGTTAGCGCGATCACTAGGGCGGATGTGCAAACTTGCATACAGATGCTTCATCGCCTTGCGTCCCCGCACCGCAGCGCGATCAAAGAACGTTGCATTCTTCTCCCGTTCCTGCAAATAACGCCGCACCGCAGTCCGCGCCGAACGCGGCAACTTTTGCTGATGCTGCTTCATAAAGTCTACAATCCGCGCCACCTGGTAAGGCGGAAACTCTTGTAGCATCATGAAACCTGCACCGCGATGTTCGTTCAAGCTGCTGGTAAGCAAATTACCAACAAAAACTTCCTGGTGGTCGCGGACATCACCGTGGCGCTGATACCATACAGCCAGGTGTCCGTAAAATAGTGGATCGAGTTCCACCATCATTTTATGCACTTCTGCGACCTTACCCAATTCCCGGTGCGGCGTAGTCAGCAGACTGTTGAGCATTTCCAAACGCAAGTCGCGTTCTAGCGTATTCATTGCAACTACCTCCATTGCATCTTGAAGTGTTAAGGAGGCAGATGTCGCACGCAAGTAATTTGGTGCCGCGCAAGTCGAGAAAGCTGTTTTTTTACCTTAAAAGGGTATGTAAGCTTTTTCTGTTGGGGCGCGGCGACAACTGCCATTATAATTTGCCAAGCAAGAGACTGTCATCCCTGCTAATCTAAAGGTTTCAAATCCGGTTCGATCCAGCTTATTCGAGCTTGCCAAGACATTAAGCGATCGCGACTGTAGTATTGCAAGGGAAAAGACTTTTTACCGTAATTTTTGATAAACTCGTTAGTAATATCTACGATAGAAAAATTTTTCCCTGCAATCGACAGATATCTACTGATGATCCGAATCCAAAATAGAGTTATGGTTTCGTGATAGCCGCTGTCGTTGGTGGTTTGGATGCCATTAACTTGGTTGTAGCGCTGGATGCGATCGCATACTTTCTTCGTCGCTTCCGCCTCTGAGTAACGAGTGAGATACCATACTGCAACGGTTAAGTGTGCGCGATGATTCCACTCGTCTCGTGGCAGGGTGCAATTCTCGAATGCCGCAATTAGACTTTCTATCTCACTGACTGACTGATATTTCACAACTGCGAGAGTGCAAACTACTTCAGAGAAACTTTAGCGCCTGCTGCTTCTAGCTGTTGCTTGATTTCTTCTGCATCGGAGAGTGCGATCGCTTCTTTCACCACTTTCGGCGCTGACTCAACAAAATCTTTTGCTGACTTCAGATCCAAATTAGTCAAAGTCCGTACAACTTTGAGGATTGCAATCTTCTTATCAGCAGGAACTTCCTCCAGAACTACATCAAACTCAGTTTGTACAGAAAGCTCTTCACTTTTTTCCTCGATTATTTCAATAATACTTGTCCGCTGGCGAGGCGAAGCATCAACTCGAAAAGTATCTTCAACTTGCTTAACTAATTCTGCCGCTTCGGTTAGTGTTAAAGATTTTAATTGCTCTACAATCTCAATTGTTTTTAGAGACATCTTTATACTCCTCCTCATAATGAAAAATGAAATATTATCATTCCACGCAAGTCGAGAAAGCTGTTGTTTCATACGCAGGGGTTGAACCTGCATAATCTTGAGCTTAAATCAAGCGCCTGTACCAATTCGGCTAGTATGTAAGCTTTTTCTATCAGGGCGCGGAATGAGAAGTTTAATTATTTGCAAGCTGCTGCATAATGAACTTTATTTCCTTCTTGTTACACTGACGTTTATCGACAGCGTAACTTTTTCTGTAGATTCTTCTACCTTGCTTCTCCCGTACACTCCAACCGTCAGCAATTTCTTTTAAAACAATATCTGTTACTGGATTTGTTGGTAGTGTATTTTGAAGCTTTATTGCATACCACAAATTGTTAATTTTATGATATTCTAGGCTGTCATTAACAACTACTAGATTGTCTGGCTTTTCGGGAGGTTTGTTGGGTGCTTTCTTCGCTAGGCAGAGAACTTTAGTGTCGGGATGGATATAAAGTTGCTCTCTCCAATAATTCAGCGGATTTCTGGGTAAATACTTGCACGATTTAGTAGAATAAGGAACTCCATCAATTAGTTCAACATCCTTTTCCACAAAACCCCATACATGGGAGAGAATATGTTGTCCTGATAACGTTCTCGTTTCAAGCTGCTGGCATAGTTCGCTGTAAATATTATCCCAAGATTCGCCCACTTTAGAACGCAACCAGCGACGTAATGGACCTAGATGATCTGAAAAGTGCTTTGTGCGTTTTCTTGTTTTGATTAAATAAGGACTCAGCAACCCATCTTCACTTGCTTCATTAGTAATCTTTTGCAGAGCTTTTTTATAGCCTTTAAGCTTTTTTACACTTATCCTCATGCCTCCACGAGGACGTTCAATGACAATTTCTCCCAAGCGGTGTTCGCTCATTACTTAGTATCGTCCCTAAATGTCTGTTGATTCTGACGAATTGCCATTCAGTTATGGCTAAGTTTGCTGTAATTAGGGAAGAACTGCATAACATTAGAAACACCTCCAGTAAATATCAAAAATAACAATAAACTTAGTAGTATTTAGATCGCTCCGCGCAAGTCGAAAAAGCTGTTTGGGTATACACGGGAATTGAACCCGTCACGGCTTGATTATGAGTCAAGTGCTCTAACCAACTGAGCTAGTATGTAAGCTTTATCTATTAGGGCGCGAAGCGATTATTGCCGTATTGAAAGTATTGGGTGTTCCGCGCAAGTTAAAAAAGCTATTCACTGGAGAGTTACCGTTACTCTACACTGCCAAATAATGGCAGCGGTAGGAATTGAACCTACATCTCCCGCTTATCAGGCGGATGTGTGTATGCTTTTCAGGTTAGGGCGCGGAACACAAAATTTAAAGCTGAGTATCCATAAAATGCACTATTTATTTTGCAATCTGTTTTGGAAAAAATTGTCACTTCGTACAAGTTAAGAAAGCTATAGTTAACGGGAGTTGAACCCGACCTATCGATTAATCAGTCGATTGCTCTACCACAGAGCTAGTATGTAAGCTTTTTAAGTTTGGGTACGAAGTGGAAGCTTTATTTTTTATTTCCAGTTGGGTTAAAAGGTAGTAGCTACGCGCAAGTTAAAGAAGCTTTTTTTACACCTCTCCATGCAGCGGAGAGGGTAGGAATCGAACCTACAATTCGGTTTCCCGAACGTTACCAGTTTGTATGCTCCTTACATCGGGGCGCGTGCCATTTTTTTCAGATTAAATCAGCAAGAAAATTGGCTTTTTATCCCGCGCAAGTCAGCAAAGCTGGTATCACTTGGCGCTCTATCCGTTGAGCTACGACTGCATTAAGAAGCAGTCGGTGGGAGTCGAACCCACTACCTCCCCGTCCGAAGCGGGAATGTGTGTATGCTTCACAAATTAGGGCGCGGGAAAAAGCTTTGAAAGTGACCCCGTGCAAGTTGAAAAAGCTTTATTACAATTTACGACCGTTCTTACTAAGCAATGCTTAGCAGTGGACGCGCAAACCGTATCTGACGAGAGATTTGGAATGCTTCGCTAGTTCGGTCGCCCGAACTTCACTACCTTAGGATCGTTATCAATAGTGTGTATGCTTTTTCTGTCGGGGCGCGGGGCTTGAATAATTTTGAATTTTAGGTGTTGAATTTAATTTTATAATTCAACATTCAAAATTATTTAGCCGTAAACTGCTTCTGGACGTACAATTAAATCCCCACTGGGACGGCGATCGACAACGTAGGATTGGAAGCGATCGCTTCTAACATCAAAATGCTGTGCAAGGCGTTCCTTAACGGATTTGTCGTTCATGCCATCCGTTACACCTAGTTGCTTTTCTTCAATGTCGTAAGAACGACCTTCAAAACGAATGTGAACCATTTTGAACACCTCCTTAAAGTTGGAAGCAAGATGATGTGTGAACTTGTGGTTCTCTTGCTTCACTAAATTTATACTACACAAATACTACAAAACTTGTCAAGAGTTCGGCAGCAAGATTTTTTAGCAAGAGTCCAACTACACATCCTTGACGTAGAAAATGCGGGTGTGAAGTGTGGCATACCCAACAGATTTGTAGAGTCGCAGCGCACCTGAAGGATTTTGAGCATCGACGCCAAGCTTGGCTGTCTCTACGCCAGCAGCCTTCAAACGATGCATCCCGCTTAGTAACATAGCTCGTCCCAGCCCAATCTTACGGAAGCCGCGCCGCGTGCCTAGTACAGCAATCCAGCCTTCCTTGCGATCGCTGCGTGCATTTTCCTCTGTATAGATCCTGCTGTGGCAAAAAGCAGCAAAAGTCCCATCAGGAGCGATCGCAATCAAGTTTAATTCCGGCTTGTAATCCCGGTCGCTTAGATAATACTTAAGCATCTCCACAGTTAAAGGGTGATGATTCCAATGGTCGATAAACGATTGGTTAAACATCTCCACCCACGCTTCTGCGTCTTGTTCAACTTCTACTTGGCGAATGGTGAAACCTGCTGGAAACTGCGGTTGTGGTATTGGTTCATCCAGCGATCGCCTCATGGTGAAAAAGTACCGATCGGCAGTGAAACCGCAACTTTCTAAGAAAGCAATGCGTTCGGCTTGGTCTTCGCGAGCGCCAGAGCGCAGCTTAACACTCATGCAGCGTTCTTTGCTAACTTCGCGCATCCGTTCCTCACCCCAGGCGACGATCTGTTTTTCCAGATAAACGCCGCGATCGCTTGGGTGGACGTGGAAACCAATGTAGCCTTCGATGATTTCGCCATCAGGGGGAATCCACATTCGTCCGAAGCCAATCAGCTTACCGTCAGAGTTTTCCCAGAGGCAAAGATCGCGTGCTTTGTCTAATGAAGGTGCTTCAAATTGCTGTCGCAGTTCAGATACAGATATGCCTTCATCGAGTTTATCGACCGCTTCGCAGGAATTGATCAAGTGAGCGATCGCTTCTAAATCCGCTTCCCCTGCATAAGGACGCATTGTTAAAGTAATCATAAAATTAGCTGAGATGCCTACGTTGCCGTAATTCCGGAAATTTAAGTTGCGCTTTACTACAGGCATACTACAAAAACTTGCGGAAAGAACACCTCACCCGATTGGGTGACAAGCAGACATTGCAGATCGTAGTTTGCGATCGCGATGAATTCCTGCACTGCTTAAAGCGATCGCATCTCGTAGTAAAGCAGCGGTCGTCCATTGACGATTTCCCGCCGGGTTTGAGACATACCAAGCCTCTCAAGTAGCCGAATTGAAGCTTCATTCGGCTCATCTACGTCTGCCACTACCTGTTCAATGCCAAGTACATCAAATGCATACCGAAGTACGGCTGAAGCAGCTTCAGTGGCGTAACCGCGTCCCCACAAGTGCGGTCGAGTGCCAAAGATAAGACTCGGCACCTCCTCTGAGGATTGCAGCAGACCGGCAAATCCGGCGATGCGATCGCTTTGATGCTCAAAGAAAAGCCAAAGACCGTATTTGCGATCGGTGAAGGTAGCCGCACACGTATCGATGAGCGAACTGACAAGTCATACCAATTTCCTATGAAGTTGCACTTAATAAAGCTGTAGTGATGTAATCCCATCCACAAATGGAGGAGATCACTTCAGGAGAGATGAGATCGAGAACCTCTTTCAACTTCTG
>NZ_JAMPKG010000018.1:0-128272 GCF_039962015.1 Trichocoleus sp. AS-A1
TACAGAAGCATTCAATTCAGTCACCATTAAAGACATGATTGGCTGGTTCACTCATTGCTGTTACTACGTTGCTCCTGATACCTCAGAGTGTATTCCTCTCATGTGAGAACCGCTATATGCAACAGGTATTGTAGGTACTCTTGCAAGAAGCTTTTCCCCTCTTCTTTGCTCAACATTTAGTCCACCGTCGAAATACGTAAGTCTTATTGCCGAGGCTTAGAAGAATCTACGTATATTCCTGATGTTGCGCCAGAGATTTTGCGTTAACGTAAGGAGTGAATTAAGGATTTCCTCTACTTACAGAGGGATTTTTCATGAATTTGGGTGCAAGTGACTCTTGCTGCAATGTTAGCGAGAGAAAGCTTACAGGATAATTACCAGTTACTGTTAAGACGATTGTTTCGTCACAGGCTATAGGGAATACTAAGTATGACGCAACGCAAGCGAGCGCTAATTACGGGCATTACGGGACAAGACGGTTCTTACTTGAGCGAATTTTTGCTTGAGCAAGGCTATGAGGTTCACGGGATCATTCGCCGGACTTCTACATTTAATACAGACCGAATCGATTATATGTATGAAGACCCTCACAAAGAGGGGGTGCGGTTGTTTCTGCACTATGGCGATTTAACCGATGGCACAACTCTACGCCGGATTTTAGAACAAGTCCAGCCGGTAGAAATTTATAATTTAGGTGCCCAATCCCACGTCCGCGTTAGTTTTGACTCGCCGGAATACACGGTTGATGCGGTCGGGATGGGGACGCTACGCCTTTTGGAAGCAATTCGAGATTACCAGCAGCGTACCGGCATTGAAGTACGGTTTTATCAGGCGGGTTCTTCTGAGATGTTTGGTAAGGTACAAGAAGTGCCTCAGAAGGAAACCACACCGTTTTATCCTCGCAGTCCTTATGCTTGTGCGAAGCTTTACGCTCACTGGCAAACGGTGAATTACCGAGAATCCTACGGGCTGTTTGCGTGTAACGGGATACTTTTTAACCATGAAAGTCCGCGGCGAGGAGAGACGTTTGTAACGCGCAAGATTACCAGAGCGATCGCTCGCATTGTTGCCGGGAAGCAGAAAAAAATCTACCTGGGCAATCTCGATTCCAAGCGGGATTGGGGCTATGCAAAAGACTATGTAAGA
Organism: Trichocoleus sp. AS-A1; assembly: GCF_039962015.1. Lineage (NCBI taxonomy): Bacteria > Bacillati > Cyanobacteriota > Cyanophyceae > Leptolyngbyales > Trichocoleusaceae > Trichocoleus > Trichocoleus sp. AS-A1. The sequence continues at coordinate 1,147 of NZ_JAMPKG010000018.1, forward strand.
GCAATGTGGCTGATGCTACAGCAACAGGAAGCGGATGATTACGTTGTCGCCACGGGAGAAACTTACTCCATTCGTCAATTCCTAGATATTGCCTTTGAACACGTCAATCTAGATTGGAAAGACTACGTAGAGTTTGACGAACGCTATTTGCGCCCAGCGGAAGTGGATTTACTGATTGGCGATCCCACGAAGGCGCACGAAAAGCTGGGTTGGAAACCATCGGTTACTTTTGAAGAATTAGTTCGCTTGATGGTGGAAGCGGATATGCAAGCTTTGGGCTTGAATTGTCCGAATGGTAATGGTTCGCACTCACCTCTGGATCTTGCTACGATTCGCCAGAATGTAGGTAGTATGCACGATTAAGTCGTTTTGAGTTGTAGGGGCAAGAGCGATCCCCGCACCCTACTGAGTGATGAGTGATGAGTTTTTCATTAACTCATCACTCATCAATTTTTGGAGATATCCTGAATCCAGTGGAGGATGGCAAGAGATATGGCTACTTTAGATTTAAGCGATAAACGGATTCTCGTCACTGGCGGAGCTGGTTTTTTGGGGCGTCAGGTCGTAGATCGGTTGTGTAAAGCCGGAGCCGATCAAAACAAGATTACGATACCGCGATCGCGCGAGTACGATCTCCGCTCCTTAGAACACTGTCAACGCGCCGTTGAGCAGCAGGATGTCGTGATTCACCTCGCCGCTCACGTCGGTGGCATCGGTCTGAATCTGGTAAAACCCGCTGAATTATTCTACGACAACCTGATGATGGGCACTCAACTGATTCATGCTGCCTATCAAGCAGGAGTTCAAAAATTTGTTTGTGTAGGGACTATCTGCGCTTATCCCAAGTTCACGCCAGTACCATTCAAAGAAGATGACCTCTGGAATGGCTATCCGGAAGAAACTAATGCCCCCTATGGCGTTGCGAAGAAAGCTTTACTGGTACAACTCCAATCGTACCGGCAGCAGTACGGCTTTAACGGTATTTACCTGTTGCCAGTGAACTTGTATGGGCCGGAAGATAACTTCGATCCCAAGAGTTCCCACGTGATCCCCGCCTTAATTCGCAAAGTCCACGAAGCTCAAGCTAGAGGCGATAAGCAGCTACCTGTATGGGGCGACGGGAGTCCCACTCGCGAGTTTCTCTACTCTACAGATGCTGCTTTGGGTATCGTCATGGGTACCCAGGACTACAATGGCGCAGAACCCGTCAATTTGGGAACGGGTTATGAAATTTCTATTAAGGATTTGGTAGAACTGATTTGCGAACTGATGGGCTATCAGGGCGAAATTATCTGGGAAACCGATAAGCCGAACGGTCAACCGCGCCGCTGTTTAGATACAGAACGGGCGAAGCAAGAGTTTGGCTTCACTGCCCAAGTAGACTTCAAGCAAGGGCTGAAGAACACAATCGATTGGTATCGGCAACACGCTGAGTAAGCGTGAAAAACTCGCCAGTGTAAAGAACCCGTTTTGCCGAACAAAACGGGTTTCTGCGTTGCCAGGAGCGAAAGTAGCGGTCGCGATCGCAAAATAAGTCCGCAGGATATCGAGTCACGGAATGGACGATAGCCCCCCTCGCCACAAACCTTAAGTTATAAGACTTGTGAACAAAGTCGATCATCAACTGGATAAACAGCAATTGAGGCGATCGCTTCTCAAAACACGGCAATTGATGTCTATGGAGGAATGGAGAGAAAAGAGCGATCGCATCTGTACCCACCTGGAATCTTCCCACCTATTTACCCAATCCAAAACTGTTTTAGCTTATTTCAGTTTTCGCCAAGAACCTGACCTTAGCCCTCTCATTAGCGCTCGTCGCCAATGGGGATTTCCTCGGTGTGTTGGCGATCGTCTTATTTGGCATCTCTGGAAACCTGGAGACTCCCTACAAAAAGGTGCCTATGGTATTCTTGAACCGCACCCAGATAGCCCTGTTTTACACTCAACAGAGGTAGATTTAATTCTTGTGCCATCTGTAGCTTGTGATGTGCGGGGATATCGTTTAGGTTATGGGGGTGGTTATTACGATCGCTTGCTCAATTCATCTGAATGGGCAACCAAATTAACTATCGGCATTGTCTTTGACTTTGCTTTTTCCCTAGAGTTGCCAATTGATAGCTGGGATAAATCTTTGCAGGGCATCTGTACAGAAACGGGGTTGAGGATGATGCGATGAAATCTCAATTTCTCAATTTTTATTTTTTAATTTCCGCGCAGAGGACAATGTCATCTGCGCTCCAACCACCTACTTAAAACAAGCATTTGGTTAGACCAATACACTTACTATAATATGACTTAATTAGATTAAAAGCAAGATTTTTTCTAAAAACAAACATCATAAATTATTAATAATAATAGAAATAATTATTTATTTTTTATTGACTGATTCCAATTAAAGAAAACAGCTATTGTCGCCCAATGATAAATTCCAAAACTCAAAAAACAAACGTGATATATCGCCTTTTTACAACTCAAAACTCAAAAGTTAAAACTTTTTGGATGTATGGGTTCCTGGGAGCGATCGCGCTAGTGATGCTTTTTCCTCTACTTTGGCTCATCAGTACTTCCTTAAAATCTCCCACTGAAAATATCTTTCAGTTCCCACCCCAGATAGTGCCACAAGAGCCGACATTCCAGAACTTCATCACCGTTTGGCAAACCAATCCCTTTGGTCAGTATTTGTTCAACAGTACCCTGGTGGCAGTGCTGACAGTGGGCTTAAATCTGCTATTCTGCTCGCTTGCCGCTTACCCCTTGGCACGGCTGGATTTTCGGGGACGAGACATGGTTTTTGCGGCTGTTGTCTCCACGATTATGATTCCGTTCCAAATTGTGATGATTCCCCTGTACATCTTGACCGTACAGCTAGGTTTGAGAAATACCTATTTGGGTGTTATTTTGCCAAGCATCGCCTCTGCCTTCGGGATTTTCCTACTGCGGCAAGCATTTCAGGGCGTTCCCAAAGAACTGGAAGAAGCTGCTCGGATGGATGGCTGCTCGGAGCTAGGCTTGTGGTGGCACGTTATGCTTCCGGCAATTCGCCCAGCACTGGTGACGCTGGCAATCTTTGTGTTTATCGGTTCTTGGAGTGACTTCCTGTGGCCCTTAATTGTCCTTGACCGACCCGAATATTACACCCTCCCCCTAGGCGTCGCCACCCTTGCCGGGGCATTGTCCCTGGATTGGCGACTGGTTGCAGCGGGTTCTGTCATTTCAATTACGCCAGTGTTGCTTGTCTTCCTCTTTTTGCAGCGATATATTGTGCCGACAGATGCAGGTAGCGGCGTCAAAGGTTAATGGCGCTTCAGATTAAGGCGATCGCGCAAAGATTTATCAAAGCACCCTATCCAACCAGAAATTTCCCTTAGAAACAGAGCGGTGCCACTGTTAGCTTTATTTTCAGTTCCAAGAGTCCTGAATTCGACCCGAAAGCGATCGCGCACGAGAGATTTAAGTGGATTCACCTCGATTTAAGTCATGCAATCAGGTGATGGAAACTCACCCAATCGGGTGAACTTTGTGGGAACAACCTGGCTGTTTGCGAAATTTCAATGACTCAGATGGATGTTTCAGAAGTACCTAATTTAAATTCTTGCAGCGATTTCCTTCAGGAGCAGTCACTCTCTATGATTCACCACATTTCTCTCCCCGCTGAAAATCCCCTTCACGTCGCCAATGTCTTTGCAGAGATATGGAATGGGAAGGTTGCCCCATTCCCACCAAATCCAGGCAGTTATATCGTTATTGCTGGCGATGAGTACGGGACGATGATTGAGATTTATCCGGTTGGTACCGAAATGATACCTGGTGAAGGTTACGAGCAGGCAGCATTCATTCAAAACGTTTTGTACTCACCGTTTACAGCTACCCATGCTGCCATATCTGTACCGACGAGCCAAGAACAGATTGAGAAAATTGCCACCCGTGAAGGCTGGCGCGTGCTGCGCTGTAGCCGGGACTCGTTTTTTGATGTAATCGAGTTGTGGATTGAGAACAAGCTATTGATTGAACTGCTACCCCCAGAGATTGCCCCTCAATACGTAGCATTTATGCAGCCACAAAACTTAGAGAAGTTGTTCTTTGCCACTGCTACAGCAGCGTGAAGCCTGGATTAGACAGGCTGGGCGTTTCCTACTCTGCCTAATTAGACAAAGTTGATTCGCTCGTTAATCTTTCAAATTCCGATCGGAAGAACAACTGAAGACGTAGAGGTATAGAAATTAGTTTTCTTCCGGATATAGCTACGTTGTCTATGTAAAACAAAGATTAGTTAGATGCACCCTGATGTTTACCCCTGGAGACAAGCCAGGGGTTTTTCTTTTTAAGGGGTTATTTTGACCGATTGATATTTTCCGGAGTGGGGATGCAATTCCTTGAGGCTAGCTAGAACAGATTTCTGATAACGTTTGGGGGAGTTTGATTGAGCGTGCGTCAATGGTTTTTGTCTAACTGGCGTCGTGTTTTTCTGCTCCTGTTGTTGGGAAGTGCCGCGATCGCTCCAGCGACGATTTACTATGTGAGTGCAGTTACCAGAAGCGATCGCTATACCGATCCTGCCCAAGTTCCGGCTGAGCGTGTCGCCATTGTTCTTGGTGCAGGCGTATTGCCCGACGGTAGCCCCACACCGATGCTAGCCGATCGGGTGGAAGCGGCTGTGCAACTTTATCAGATGGGTCGCGTTAAAAAACTCTTAATGACGGGCGATAATAGCCGCACCGACTACGATGAAGTGAGCGTGATGCAGCGCTACGCAAGCGATCGCGGTGTACCGGCTGCTGATATTGCTCTGGATTATGCTGGTTTCAGCACTTATGAAAGTTGCTATCGCGCACGAGAGATTTTTGGGGTGACACAGGCGGTTGTCATCACGCAGCAGTTCCACTTGTCACGCGCCGTGTATACTTGCCGTCAATTAGGTGTGAATGCGAGCGGCTTGGGTACACCCGATTGGGGACGGTATGGAGATGGGGTGATGAAATCTTATACAACGCGGGAAGCACTCGCGACGGTGAAAGCCGTTTTAGAGGTTAATCTTATCCGTCCTCAACCAACTTTTTTGGGGCAATTTGAGGGAATAAAGTAGGGACAGGCAAATATCTGTAAAGATAGTAGACTTCTTGCACGGAGTTTTTTATAAAACCGCAGAGGCAAGAAGTCTATTTGTTTTACGATTTGATTGCTGCAATGCGATCGCTTTGCAAGCTGGAGAATAAGCTTTCCCAGTCGGGATTTTGGCTATCTTCTGCCTCTTTTACCTCAAAGGTAAGATTACACGCTTTCGGTTCTTCTAGCGATCGCACGCACAATTCGGCAATATCTTCCCGGCTGACTTTGCCCCGAATATTGTCACCTTGCTCGAAAATTAACGCCTTGCCTCCCGGTTCTTCAGTCAACGCACAAGGTCTAATAATTGTGTAAGGAATTCCACTTTCACGGATACTTTCTTCACCGCGCAATTTCCAAGTAAGAATTCCTCCTAGTTGGTCGTTCATTCTCACTGCTGGCGGTTCTTCCTCTAAATTGATTCCAGGACGGCCGGGACGAGTTACACCTGCCGAACTGACCATGATAAATTGAGGCATCGCGCCGCCATAAGCTTTGATAGATTCCACCTGCAAAGCAAAGCCTCCCGGTGAAAATTTTGGATTTAGTTCTCCATCGTATTCAAACTTGCTCAGCATCAACTGGAACGAGCAAATTTTGCTAGGGTTAATTGCTTCGCCATCTTGCAAAGTTTTGGCGCGAAACACAGGAGTTAAGTCAGCGAAGGGAACGCGAACATCGATCCAGGTATTTGCTACGGTATCAAAAGAATAAGAATAAGCAACGCCATCCCATCTGGATTCGGTGCGGATAAAAAATTTGTAGCGTTTTCCATCGCCTCTGACACGCAATTCCACACCCTCGTATCCTGCCAAATCAATTGGAGTGTCGAAGTTGCGGGTGCGGACGGAAGCAAAACCACCAGAGTTGTCGGTTGACACGTTGCCAGCAAACAGGGCTGTGCCTTCCACCAGTTGTATCCCACTCTGGCTTACGCCACCCATAACGACATCATCCACCGCACCCCAAGTATTTTTGATGTCATCTGAAAGGTTGCTAAAATCAAATACTACTTTTTCAGCTCCCCCCTTCGTCTGAGGGCTAAAGTAGTTGGCAGCAACTTGCACTAAGTTCTGGATGCCTTGATAGTCCACGATTTCCGGGCTGTCAACGACTTCGGGCATATAAAACTTGATACCCTGATAATACTTCGCCCGATCTGGTGTATCGCCCTCGACTGGTTGCACCCGAACCCCAGTGCAACAAATTACAGCACTAACGTTCGACATCATTTCCGGAGTCAATGTTTCTGGGATGGTGATGTCTCCCTCAAAGAGTTCTACGTTGTCGCCAAGCATTTCCCGCGCTTTCTGAGTATTTCTGACGAGGGCACGCACTGGATAACCCCGTTCAACCAGTCGCCGCACGACTCGTTTACCGACACCACCCGTCGCCCCAGCAACCAGTATCACTCCCACGCGCTTTCCTCCAGTAGGTTTGTCTTGATTATCCTTGGTGCGACCTTGCAGTAACCGCTGAAGGCAGTTGAAGAAAGGAATCACCTCGAAATAGGTCAGCGTTTGCAAAAATCTGCCGAAATCCCATTTAGATCGGTTATTTTGATTCGTCATTTTCTTGTAAGATTCCACGTTCTTAGCTGACTTTTCCCCTTATCTTTGTTTAATAGCCAACTGACTTGAAAACAACTCTCTAATGGAGCAAGATCGTTCATCTGTCAATGCTGAGACTAACTTACTCATCCTCGATCTTGATGGCACCGTGCGATCGCCACTTTCAGATCACAAGTTTATCCAGCGTCCCGGCGATCAGCAGATTATTAAAGGCGCTGAGGGAGCGATCGCTTACTTCGCCGCGTCTGGCTGGAAAATTGTCGGCGTAACCAATCAAGGGGGTGTCGCCAGTGGTAAAAAATCTCTGCAAAGTTGCATTAAAGAGCAGCAATACACTTTGGGATTATTACCAGAGATAGAAGAAATTTATTTCTGTCCTGACTTTGAAGGAAAAAAGTGTTTTTGCGTAACCCCCAGCGATATGGTTAACTACAGCCAGCACTCTGAATCTGGAAAGTTTCGCAAACCGAATCCAGGAATGTTGAATTTGGCAATACAAAAGCACTTGCCAGAGAAGGTTTTAATGGTAGGCGACCGCTCGGATGACAGAAATGCTGCAAAAGCCGCAGGTATCAAATTTCAGCAAGCAGAAAGCTGGAGACAAACTTATGGCGATACTGACGTTTGAACAAATGGGGATGAGGATGCGATCGCCGACTCACTCTTTCCAATCCCGATCCGTTGGGTGAGGTAACAATTACTGTGCCAGCATCAGCGATTGATGCTTACGCAACTGTAATTGCCATAGATTTTGCTCCAGCAAATGCAGATTCATCGGTTACTATTTCCTTTAGTCCAAAATTGGCTGTCTTTTAACGCAAAGAGCGCAAAGGTAAGCGCAAAAGTACGCAAAATTAAAGATGTAAGCTTAAGGTTTGTTAGCGCCTATGCTTCAGTTTCAACCGCCTGGTTTTGAGCAAAAAGTCATAGAAACCTCCCTCGGTTCGATGGTTTACTATACCGCAGTAGAGGACTCGTGGTTAGGGCAACGACAAGCTGAATTGCCACCGTTAATCTTCCTGCATGGCTTTGGTGGCGGAGCTTCTGCCTACGAGTGGTCGAAGGTGTACCCGGCTTTTGCAACGACTCACCGCATATTCGCACCAGATTTAATTGGTTGGGGAGAGTCAGCTCATCCAGTCCGAGATTATCAAATTGCAGACTATTTGAAGACGCTGACGGAGTTTATTGAGAAAATTGTGATTTCTGGAGGAGAGCAAAGCTTTACCCCGGTAAAAGTTGTGGCATCTTTGCTGACGGCGGGTTTCACAATCCGTCTGGCAACTGAACGTCCGGAGTTATTCCAAACGCTATTTTTAGTCTGTCCATCTGGTTTTGCCGATTTTGGGCAAGATGCTGGGCGCAGATTACCGCTTCAAGTAATTGGGACGCCGCTGTTAGATAAGCTAATTTATACGCTTGGGGCGACAAACGAAGTGGCGGTGCAGAGTTTTCTAGAACGCTTCCTATTTACTAAGCAAGAACGATTGTCTAAAGAGATAGTAGAGGCTTATTTGGCGTCAGCGCAGCAGCCAAATGGGGAATACGCAGCGCTGGCATTTTTGCGGGGCGATCTTTATTTTGACCTCGCCCTGTATATCCAGCAATTGACGGTGCCGACTTTTATCTTGTGGGGTGAGGAGGCACAATTTATCAGTGTGAATCTAGGGAAACGTTTGGCTGCACTCAATCCAAAAGCAATTCGCCGGTTTCAGCCAATTGTAGGAACGGGAGTGCTACCTCATTTAGAGCAACCAGAAGTCGTAATTGGACTGCTTCAAGGTTATTTCTCAGCAGCGAATTGCTAATTGTGTTTTTCTCAGCCTGCGAAGTAGAGCGCAGCTACGCGAATCCTCTTCTATTAAACGGATGCTTTACATCCTTTGTCTGAGCTAACCGTAAATTTGGGATAAGCAATGCGTTGGTGATTATATTGTTGCCAGACTTGGACGAAAACTTCCGCAATGCGGGATAGTTCTTCTCGCGTTAACCCAGACTCAGCTAACTGGCTGTCTTGCCAACGGGCGCGGAGAATTTTGTTAATCATGGAGAGGGCTTGTTCTGGAGTCGCATCTTTAAGCGATCGCAATGCTGCCTCACAGGAATCTGCCAACATCATTATCCCCGTTTCTCGCGACTGAGGAATCGGCCCATCATAGCGGAAATCTTCCTCCCGCACAATTTTCGTCGGGTCTTTCTCGGCTATCTGCTGCGCTTGGTGATAAAAATAGGCAATCAACATTGTTCCCTGGTGTTCCGGGATAAACCCCTGAATTGCCTTGGGCAAACGGCATCGCCGCGCCATTACCATGCCCTCAGTCACGTGTTTTTTGATAATCTCAGCACTCTTCCAGGGGTCATTAATTTCATCATGCTTGTTGGGACCGCCCATCTGATTTTCAATAAATCCTAATGGATCGTGCATTTTCCCAATATCGTGGTATAAAGTACCAGCCCGAACAAGTTCTACATTGCAGCCCAGTTCCCGCGCTGCGGCTTCTGCCAGGGTGGAAACGAACAGCGTATGTTGAAAAGTTCCCGGAGCTTGAGCGGCTAAACGTTTCAATAAGGGACGGTTGGGGTTCGCGAGTTCCGCCAGACGAATCGGTGTCACCAAGTCAAAGACGTGTTCTAGATAGGGACTCAGACCCAGCGCCACAATACTCCACGCTAAACCGGAAAAACCGCATAAGGCAGCTTCTTGGAGTACGGTGTACCAAATTGAACCTGTTGCGGCACCGAGAATCAAATTCACAATCAGGTAGACAGTGCCTTGAGTTAATCCGACGCCAAAGCCAAGGAAAGCGAGTTCTTCGCGCGATCGCATTTTCCCTGCCAGTAAGCTCATCATAATTCCACCCGCCGCACCCGCCAGCAAATAATCCCAAGTAATTGGCAGGCTAACCGATAACACTCCACCCAGCAGTCCTACAACGGTGACACCCAACGCAGAACCGTAAAAACTGCCCACTAATAAACCCACCGCTGGCAAATTCGTATAGCGAACGCCCAAACTCACTAACACTGGCGTACTCAAAGTCAGCAGCAATATCAGCAAGTGATCTCGTTGCCGGATTTGGGGATTAAATCGCCGTTCCACCCGCCAGAACGTACACACGCCACCCGTGACCAGAATTCCAAAACCAATCAATCCAGACCAGCTAAGGCTCCGGCGGCTTAATTGAAAATACTCTAACAGCACAAAATCTGCCTGGGAGATGGTTTCACCGGCGCGGACAATCACCTCATCCTGCCGAACTGCGATCGTTTGCAGTGCCACCGCTTTTGCTGCCTGTTCTGCCAGTTGTTTCGTTTGTTCTGGATCTTCTATTAAGTTAGGGCGCAGTCCCCAGAGCAACATTTGGGTTGCCACCGGCTCAGCTTCCGGGGGAACGAGCAAATTCATTTGCACTCTCAACGCTTGCTGTAAGATACTGTCAGGCAAGCCTGGGGGAATCCCTTGGGTGAGCATCCGTTCGGCAACCTGGGGGATGCCGGTTTTTGTTTGCTGCCAAGCTTCATTTGACAAGTCAAGCAGGGAGGCATCGTAGCGCCTTTCTGGATTGCCATCTGAGAAGGCGGCGACAGCTTTGGCGTATTGCGCGCGGGCTTGGTTAATCGTGCTTATTAGGGCTAAAAAATCTTGAGGACTTGCGGCCTGATGGTAAGCTTGGAGTTCGGCGACAGCAGGTGTTGCGGAAATATTCGATTGACCGTTGGCATCTGGCAATAACCCTGACTGGGGTTGATTCACTTTCATGTCAGTGTCCACCGCTGCCAATATAGAGCGCCACTCCCACTCCGCGCACTTGCGGAGGTCAATCTGAGTGGCAGCAGACAGTATGGCAGTCGGAACCATTGGAAAAGAACCGGCTAGTTGTCGGAGGTCGTCGGCGGTACGAAGCGATCGCTCCAAATCATCGTAAACTTGTTCGGTTACGTCTTGCTGGATCGTCAAGACGGGCACGGCACCTGTGCGGGCTGCCTTCCGTTTTTCTTCTGTGGTGAAAGTATCTACGACATTAGCGTCAAAGGTTGCCCGAATCGTCTGCGGTGCTATCTTGCCGACGGCGAGCTTTGGCGCATTGTAGTAGCGCTGCCCCATTGTTCCGGTGAGGGACACCACTGCCAGCAGCCAAACAATCCGAGGACGGTTTCTGCGGTTTTGGAGAGTAGCGCCAAGACCTAATCCTAGACCTTGCCCTGGTATAGCGGCAGGCGAATCAAAAAGTCGGGATGGTAAAAGACTGCGAAGGGGCTGGTACGTCCGCCGCCATTGATCAAGCTGGTGCGTCAATGACTGAAGCGTCTTCATGTTTATAGTATGGCTGTCGTTTTAGGCGACAGGAGTGATGGTAGCGAAAAGTAGATTGGCATTCATAAAAGGCACCTTACAGCAATCTTTACCCTTAATGGCACCCCTTTGTTGGCTTCATCCTACCTTACAAAACACTGCCTAAATTGCCTATCCCCCTTGGGGGATTTATCCGATTAAATTTAATTTTCTTTGACCAGCTTAGCTTGCATGGAGTAGCGATCGCTGGTATTAAAAAAAATTAACGCCGTTGAATTACATGGGGCGCTGCTACAGCGCTGATTTGCTGGACTGGCTTTGCTGTTGAGGCATCATAAACACCAGACCAAACAGCAAGGAGATTGTCTGCTAGTTGAAACAACTGAGCATCTGAGGTGATTCCCCACTTAGGTTGATTCCAAGCTAGCCGCCATCTCGCAGGAATGCCCACTGTACCGTTATATGCTCCTGACAAAGCACCCGCGATCGCGCAGGTAATCGGGGGTTGGTAGCCGCTACGGGCAGCACGGGCGACACTCAGGCGAAAATCTTCTAGAGTACTGAGGAAGCAGTAAAAACCCAGAGCGATGGGGGTACTCTGAGGCTGGGCATTCCGACATAGTTGAGCGATCGCTATTTCTAAGCTCGCATTTTCTGCTAATAAAATTTGGACTTGCTCTAATTGTTGCACCAGAGGCGTCTGGGAATCAGCTAGGAAGGCAAGGGTTTTGGGAATCAAAGTGGCCCGATTGAGTTTTTCTCGAAGGCATTGAGCGATCGCGTATCCCACTGCTAACGCCCCATCTCTTAACTCCGGCTCATCTTGCCAGATGCTGACAACTTGTTCTAAATTTTGCCGCAGTTTGGCTTTATATTCATGGGAGAACAGCACAATCGGCAGTGTGGCAATAATCGCTCCTGGCGTAGGCGCGTTAGCACTGTTCGCCTCTATCTCCACAAATTTTTCCGTGAGGTGACGCCAATCTGCGAAATCGAATTTACCCCGCTCAATTAAGCTTTCTGCACCCCAAACCGCCATTTTGCCCCAGCTAGTAGGCTGCTGAGACTGTTTTTTGCTCAAAGGGGTGAAATCCCCGAATGCAGCGCCCAACAAGGTGCCGCGAAACCGACTTAACAGAGAGTAGCGCATGATTTCTATCGTAGAGGCGATCGCGACTTAGACAGCGTTCTCTCAACATCTGCCGTGCTATAGTCTACCGTCTCCCCAGTAGAATCGCATCTTCACTGAAAATTTTCTCTTGTAATGACTTCTCCTGTTTGGATATTTTTCAAAAAAGGAATGCCTATCCAAACTTCTATCGAGAAATTATAAGATGAATTGTAGTCATCAACGATATAACATCCATTAAAACTGCGAGTTTTCTTCAGGGAAATATTCCAACTCGGCGGAGAAATACTCCAATATTTAGCTTTTTCACTAGATTCGTTTTGTAAATTTGTTTTACTAATTTTATAAGGAACTTCAATAATATCGATTAAATCATAAGCATATTCATACTTGTCCAAAATACTTAGAATATCTTCCCAACTTTGAACTTTTATTTTTTTGTCAAAAATTCGTGAATTCAGCCAAGAATTACCAATTTCAACCAGTTGTTTCGCGATTAATTCTACCCGATGCTTGTCTTGCTTGAGAAACTCTAAATCTTCGGGAAGTAATACCCTGTTGGGTAGAATAGTCCAAACTTCAAAGGAAGTCTCTGTCTCTGTATCAAATGAGAAAGTAGATTTTTTTATACCTGGTATGTCTTCAAAAACTTGCACAGCACTAATGGGTGCTAGGGAGTCTAAGTATTTAGATTTAGTAGAACCTATTTCAACTTCTGGTAAATCTTTTGGGTAATTCTCAGCTAAATGATAATCTGGAGCCTTACATAGCTCTTCTGGAAGATAGGATTTTGTTGAAGTGTGCACTGCGCTTCTCCATTAAAATAATTTTTGTTTCAACAGAGTAGCAGAGCGAGTAAGACTATTCAGTGTTGCAGTTTACTAAAAATAAAGAGTTTTAATTATCAAGTATTTTCATCCGCCTAAAGATAGATAAAAAAATGAATAACGAACACCAAGCGATCGCTCATCAAATTTTATAGACGGAAAACAAGTCAAGTATGGGGAAGAGAAATGCAACAACTGAAACTTAGAGTAAGATTCCCTATCTATAGTAAGAATTCAGATGCCAAATGCGCGAATTATGCTAAATTTGGTCGTCCTTCGGAATGGATATGAAAATTCTTTTTCATCGTTGCACTGGGCAGCAAGGCTCACAGCGACTCCAGATTTTGATTGTCATTACCAGCATTTTCTTCATTACCATTCCATCTGGGCTTGCCCAGGAGGCTACCTCGCCAAAATCCACACCCGTAAGGATTTCAACTGAAGAACAATATTTTGCTGATGTTGTTGTCAGAGGACGCCCAGTTTTTCAAGTAGGTAGTTTATCGGGAATCAGCGCTCAAGAGCGATCGCAAATTATCAATCGGCGGATTGCCAGTATACTGCTGCAATCAGAGGCTTTGGGGCAAGTCACCGTTAAACCGGACAATCCACGGAAGATAGCCACCTTACAACTCAATAACCGAGTCTTAATGTCAGTAACTCAACAGGACGCCCGCGACTTTGGGGTGTCTGTAGAGGTGCTTGGCGAGAAATGGGCGAATCAATTAAATCAAGCTTTCAAAAAACCGCCCCTAGCCATTGATGTTGGACAGCGACTTTATCTTACCGTGCGCGATCTGGTACGGGACGCCATCAGCAGCTTGCCCTTAATTTTAGGGGCATTGGTAGTTGTTGGCATCACCTGGGTAGGTGCTAGAGGCGTGCGTTACATTGCTTTAAAATGGGCGCAGAAAGAGACAGAAGGCGATCGCAGCACTGAAATTCTGATGGGGCGAGTGGGATACGGTGGAGTCTGGGTTATTGGCTCTGTCATCGCTCTAGGCGTCTTGGGGCTTGACATTGGGGCCTTGCTGGGGGCATTGGGACTTACCAGCGTCGCGATTGGTTTCGCCCTCAAAGAGGTTTTCAGTAACTATATTTCCGGGATGATTTTACTTGCCGCCCGACCTTTTCGGTTAGGCGATCAAGTGACGATCAAGGAATTTGAGGGAACCGTTACCCAAATTCAACTGCGGGCAACTACTCTAAATACCTATGATGGGCGGAAGGTGTATATCCCGAATCAAGAAGTTTTCCTTGCCAGCATTATTAATAACACAGCTTTCAAGCACCGCCGCAGTTCGGTTACGGTTGGCATTGCCTATGGTGCCAATATCTCTACTGCTAAACAAGTGATTACTGATGCCGTTCTTAAAGTCAAAGGCGTGCAGCCAAAACCAGTGCCAGAAGTCCTTGTCCGGGAACTGGATTCTGGAAAGGTGAATTTGGAAATCCGCTTTTGGGTGAATTCTCGGCGTTTGGAGTTTTTAGAAACAACTTCTAAAGCAAATGAGGCAATTAAAGAAGCCTTGCACAAAGCGGAGATTGAAATACCCACTGAAATTTATACATTGTTAGTACGCAAATCGCAGACTGAGGCTGATGTCTATCCCAGCGACTGGGATTCCCAGAAGCGGCTTCCGAACGGCAAGTAAGCTGTTCTAGGCTCCCAGTCTGTTAGCTCCGAATTGTTAGCTCCGAATAAAGCACGATCGCTTTTTTACGGCACCTGTGGCACCGATGGGGGTGCAGAACTGACACCGCTTCCCTTGCCTCGGTTGTATTTCAAATAAAACCCTGCCACTACTAACAAGATAATTGCGAGGGTGCCAATACCGAGGGGACTGGGAAGCCAGAATACCGCCTCAACATGGTTCACTTCACCGGGTTTGAGCGTCCAAACTAACAGATGTCCTTTCTCTGAGATAACTGGGTTGAGTGCATTCTCCGCCTTCTCAACACTCCGTGCCCCCCAAGGAGTTCTCAAGCTAAAGTCTAGATCGAACAGCGAACCGGGACTAACGATAACGTTACCGTTAGTAGAAAGAACGCCGAGCGATCGCAAATCCAAATCGTAGCTTAAGTGATTCCGTATCCAGAACAGGAAATTCCCCTGTCTCAGACTCAGGTGGGAATTAATCTTTGGTAAATCTGTATCTGTCGCCGCCTGAGAACCTTTCTTTGCAGGGGGATTAAAAAACTGGTTAAACTTCTCCTCCAGTTCCGCACCGCTAGCAAACGGAATTGTCACCACAACTTCCTGGTTTGAGATGCGCTTCGTTTTCCCTTGCAATTGTCGCGCCCGACGCTGAAGGCTATCTAACCATTCCTGTGCCTGCTCGCTGCTCAATGCCGTCAGTTGTTCGCCCAACTTGATATGCTGGACAATCTCGCCACGGTTCGGATTCTCGAACCTCACCCCAGCATCATACTGAACGCAGCCCGACAGCAACACGACCGCTAACAGCATCGCCCAAAGAACCCGCATTTTCGGCAATACTTTACCGAAAGCACCCCTTGCACTCCGACTCAACACAGCTAACTTCACGCCTTTCTCTCCTCCTTACTTCTCTGGTTGCCTTTTCTAGTGCCGGAAGTCGTTCGTTACCCTTGCCTCGCCGCCACACCCAACTGCTGGAATAACAAACTCGGCAAGAAGCTACCCCCGCCTACCCATTCCGGCTTATCGCCCAAATCCACCAGATTTTTAAACGCCTCAAAAATACTACCAGCCACCATCGTATTCTTGACTCGACCGACAATCTGACCTTTTTCTACCTTGTAGCCTAAATCCAGATTGACAGAAAACTCTCCCGCCATTTGATTCGACTGTCCAGCACCGAGAACCTGATCCACAATCACCCCCTCATCCATGCTGGCAATTAAATCCGCTGTCGATGTCCTCCCAGGCGCAAAGCAGAGATTTACCAACTCCGGGTTAGGACGAGACAAACCACCCCGAAAGCCGTTTCCTGTAGACTCACAACCAGCCCTGGCTGCCCAGCGCCGATCCCAGTAGAATTCTTTGACTGTGCCATTGTCGATAAACACTTTGCGACGGGTAGGCGTCCCTTCATCGTCAAAAGCACAGGCAGATGACCCGATGCTGGGGTCTTCAAATAAATTTAAGCGTTCGTCAAATAGGGTTTCGCCCAGTTTCCCGACGAGAGGAGAGGCTTTTTGGACGATACTTTGACCGGAGAGAACTGTCTTAAATAAGCGTCCGATGGCACTAGCGGCGGCTCTAGGATTAAAGAGAACGGGGAAAGATCCGCTCTTGATGGTCGCTGGCTGCTCTGCTAGAGCGTATTTTCGTAACAAATCTTCCAGGAGACGGTTAAAATCTGGGACGCCTTCACGGGCAATATCAGAGCTATAAACCTGAAGAAAATCTTCACCCCGTACCAAATTCCCCGAAAGGCTGGCACTGACAACCTGGCTGGTGCGCGAGGCGTAGACATCCTCACTGGTTGCAATCTTTACGTTATTTGCCCGGACGTGAAATCCCACATCTACCAGAATATCGGGGTTATAGTCGTGGATTTGGGAAATTAAGCGATCGCCCACTTCCACTAATTCCTGGGTTGCTGGTGGCGTATATTTTTTTTCCGGTTCCGTCACCTGTACATCCGCAGCAAATTCAAACTCAGCCTTATCGCCAATTTCTGAAGTTTGTACGGCAGCATCCACCAAATCTTCCAGCCGCGTCAAGTCAGTGGAACTGGCAAAACCCAGCCTCCCTTCGTGTAGCACCCGCAGCGCTACTCCTTGTAGCGCTTTGGTTTGCAGGGATTTTAAGCGATTGTTTTCAAACTCAACTGGTGTGTCTTGGCTTGATAGATAGTAAACCTCAGCGGAGTCGGTTCGTCCCTTCGCCAATTTCAGAATCTGCTCCAGCGTCGCATCAGTCACCATCTCAGGTTCTCCCGCTTCACCCATACCATCTTAAAGCTACCAGCGGGACTCGTCGCACTACTGCCCTAAATACCGCTGTAAAGACAGACAGGAAGTTTACCGACTGCTGCTAATTGTTCTACGACTTTTAATTGGAGAAAAATCTCCTCAACAACTCAAACAGAAGCTGGATTTGCGATTAGATGAATTTTCCCAACCTAGGAAAGCCCATCCAGTCACGCCATATTGGGCATAAAAAAAGGTTTGCGGGAAGCCAAACAAGAACTCAATCACAGATAAAATTAGCGTTCAAAAATTAAACCAAGCCAATCCACCGAGTGTCAAACCAATGGCAACCAAGGCAACCCAAATAAACAAATTGTCCTTGGTATTTACTTGGCTGAGATCGATGGGTTCCGGTTCTGGACGCTTTTGAGGAGTTTTCGTAGCACCCTGAAGATTGCTCCCCCGGCGAAATTCCGGTTCGCTGTCAGCGAGAGTTGTGAGATCGGGAATCTCTGTCAACCATTCTGGACGCCTGCTGAGTTGCGGGGCTTCCATAATGTAGAGTAAGCGACGGCTTTGCTTGCTAGTTTGTGGATCGGGATGATGTCGCAGCTGTTTGCAGAGGGCGATCGCTTCTGTTGTTTGTCCTGCTGCTTCGTAAGCCGTCACCAGCCAAATCAAGATTTCTCCTCCCAATCGGGAGTTTCGAGTCACCAAGCTACTTGCCTTCTCTAAATGCTGCACTGACTGGCGGTAATTTCCTCGCTCAAATGCTGCTGTGCCAGTCTGGTACTCGGTTCTAATAATTTCCTGGGTTTCTGAATTCACTGTGCCAATCGAATTTAAAGAGAACTTTTTTGTGCTTTGTACGTCATCACCGATAGCCTCTTTAAATTTTAGCGAAGCAGATTATCCTGTAATCAAGACGGCTAAAATCAATTGCCTTTGCCAGGGTTTTCGAGAGCATCCAAAGACAAAAATTGCAAGCTGCCAGCTCGGAAGATTTATCGTCTGTAAGGGGTGGTTTCTGTTTCGTTGTTTCAACATCACCCGTTCAGGTGAATCAACGAGGGGAATTTTCCTCGCCTTGCCAGGGTTTATCTTAAGAAGTCATTTAAACTTTCATACTTAGCACCATCCAAAAGATTAGGATGTAAAACCATGCTCAAAACCCTACCTCTGCCGTTGCATTGTTTTCATCGGTTTTGCCTTGCTACCGGCTTAGCACCCTTGACGCTGGGCATTACGGTACTAACAGGGGCGATTTCCCCAGCCAAGGCACAATTAATCATTCAGCAAGGCGTGCCTACTTATGGATTTCCCCAGCATGGAGTTCCCCAGCCGTCGTCGGGTAGCTTTGTTTATGGCAGTCCGATTCCCAGTCCGATTCCGATAAACCCAACGACGGGGATGAGCGATCGCGGATCGAGTAATTACTATCGAGTCAATCCAAACCCTTATCCGAGTTATCCCGACTACTACCAGGGTTATCCCAACTCTTATCCGAGTTATCCCAACTACTACCAGGGTTATCCCAACTCCTATCCGAGTTATCCCAGCTACCCGGTGGGATCGCACAGGAGAGTCAACAACTCAACACTGATCAACCCCACCTTAATCAATCCCCAGATTCGGGATTCTATCCTGATTAATCCAGTGATTGTGAATCCGCGAGGCAATCGCAGACGCTTCAACCAACCCAGGCAGATTATTATTCGTTAATCGCGCACGCCTAAGTCATAAACCCTAAGTCATAAACTCAGAGGCGATAATCATCGAGCCGATACCGGCGTCGGTGAAAATTTCTAATAGCAGTGCGTGGGGAATACGACCGTCAATAATATGAGTAGCCCGAACGCCTTGAGCAAGCGATCGCACGCAACATTTCACCTTGGGAATCATCCCACCGCCCACGATACCCTTCTCAATTAGACGCCTCGCTTCGGCGATATCCACTTTGGCAATCAGAGTGGAGGGATCTTTATAATCCTGCAAGATCCCTGCTGTATCTGTGAGCAAAATCAACTTTTCTGCCCCCAAAGCTGCCGCAAGTTCCCCAGCTACGGTATCCGCATTGATGTTATAGGCTTGTCCACTGTCATCGGTTGCCACGCTAGACACTACAGGGATATATCCGCTACTGACCAGTGACTGCAAAAGCTTGATATCAATACTGTTCACTTCTCCCACAAAACCAATGCCCTCTACCCCTTCTGGTCGGGCTTTGATCAAGTTGCCGTCTGTGCCGCAAAGTCCAACAGCGGAACCGCCAGCACGGTTAATTAAGGAGACAATTTCTTTATTGACCCGACCCACTAAAACCATTTCCACCACCTCCATTGTGGCGGCATCGGTCACGCGCAGGCCATTTTTAAATTGGGGTTCGATTCCCAGTTTGCCCAGCCAAGAGTTTATTTCTGGACCACCGCCATGTACCACGACGGGACGCAAGCCTACACAGGATAAGAATACAATGTCGCGCATTACCTTATCTTTGAGCGAAGCGTCTTTCATCGCCGCGCCGCCGTATTTAACGACAACGGTGCGACCGGCAAATTGCTGGATGTAGGGTAGTGCTTCGCTTAGCACTCGAACGCGAGTCGCTTCAGCTTTCTTGAGGTATTCGCTATCGTTAAGCATTGCTTAGCAGGATGATGCCAGTAATCGTTTTCTAGAAGTTTAGTGCATACTGGCGTCTGCGGCACGATTAGAGGCGGCTGTTTCCAGTTTTACTGACCGTTATTGTCTGGCTTTGGCTTAAGAACTGCGGGAATTGCTTCAATTACTTGCGTCGCAATTTGTTCGGGAGTTTGCCCCTCGCCAACGGTGATGTGCAGGTCGGCTTGGGCGTACAGCGGTTTTCGTTGCTCAAACCGCTTTGGGAATTCGGTCGCGATGTCAGCGTTTTTTAACAGAGGTCGGGTGGTATCGTTTTGCAAACGGGCGACTAAAAGTTCCACAGGGACATCCAGCCATACGACGAGACCGTGTTGGAGATAGCTCCAATTTTCTCGCTTCAGGATAATACCGCCGCCAGTAGCGATCGCTAACTTCGTATAAGCCGACAATTCGGACAGCACTTGGCTTTCCAGCTTCCGAAAGCTTTCTTCGCCGTCACTGGCAAAAATCTCATTAATCGATTTTTTCGCAACTTGCTCAATTACAGCGTCGGTATCGAAAAAGCGATAATCCAGATGCTGTGCCAATAAGCGTCCTACGCTTGTCTTCCCAGCACCCATCATGCCAATCAGATAGACATTGATGCCCTTGAGCCGGTCGCGTAGGTTCTGATTGCTATTTTCCATATTTACAATTGCCAGAGCGATCGCTGTCCTAGTGTAACCATCAACGGAAGAAATTAACTCTTTTACCTACATATCAAATTTCCCGGTAGCTATCTTTATCCAAGTCTTCCAGCGACGATTGCCACTTTTCTACCAATCCTCCACGCACGCTGCTTCTCACCCAAGGATGCAGATCGTAGCGGGGATTGCCTAGCTCATCTTGTACGTCTTCAATCAAATACCATCGTCTCAGATCCGCCAGTGCCGCATCCAACTCTGAATCCAACAATTCCCCAACTTGAGACAACTCGGCTCTGCTAACCGTTACATCTACCCCGCCCATATAACGCAGTACACTTTTTGCTGCCACATTGATTCGCTGCCACGCTGCCTCCAGACAGAAGCGGTAGAAGGTCTCAACTTGTCGGCTGGCAAGCTTTAATTCCGACAAGATTGGCTCAAGTGCTTGATCGTGGAATACTCGCCCAGCCAGGAAATGCAGTGCTAAGGGTGCGCCACAAGACAATTGATGCATTTGATAAAGCTGTTCGTTGCTTGCCTGCTTGATTACCGAAATGTTGTTGTATTTTGCCTCATCCTCCAACAATTTAGACGACCATCTTTCTTCGAGTCCTGGGATTTCAATTAATCTTACATAGGGAGGTTTAGTTCGGTGTCGGCTGGTAATCAGTGCCCGACTGGGGTTGAGCATTTTGATAAGGTTCGCCAGAATATCTTCAACTTGTGCGGTCTCCGCATTATCCAAGACGACAAGCAATTTCTCTGCTCTCAAACGCTGGTGAACTCGCTCAGGGGGACAATCCAGTTGATACGCGATTTCATTTAAAAATTTCTTCCACGTCAGCGCCTCAAACTGCTTTTCCTGGCTGATGTAACCATCCACCCACTCGCTTTGCCTCGCTGTCACCCACACCACATCCGCGAACAGATTTCTGTCGAGTGCTTCTTTCGCAATTTGGCTGGCAGCTTCAGATTTGCCATACCCTGGACTGCCGCTGAGGGAAAAAATAGAGAGTTCTGTGGGATCGTCCAAGCGGTTCAATACTTCTTGAATGAAGCTTTCTCGCCCCCACACCATCCGACATCGCGGATTAGGGATAAACAAGCCCCACTGGCGTTTTTTGCCCCGAGCTAGTGGCGCTTCGGTTGGGGCGTTGACGGTTTGATTTTCCTCCCAGCATCTTATACCAGGAGTGGTAGATAAGGAGTCTTGAGAACCGACCTCTTCCCCGATTGGACAGGATAGCAAGCTCTGAGAATTGTCGGGAGCATTCTGAGAAAACTCGCTCCATTCATCATAGGAACAGTTCAATAACAGATGACATAAGCCATTGGCAATCCGATACTCGCAGGTTTGGCGGCTCTCCGAGTTCAAAATTGCTTGTAAAGCTTGGCGGGAGGGTTCAAGTGTATTGAGTTGTTTCCGCCACGCACTCAAAAATTCTTGCATTAAGGCACGCTTGCCTTCAGGCTTGTACTTTCTGTTGAATTCTTCGTGTAGCTTTTTCTTTAAGCTTGCGGACAAAAAAACGTTACTGTTATCTCTTCTGAGGTCAAATCCACCAGCCATATAGATACCGATAGACCTTTTTGCGTATTTCTGACAAAATTTGGAGCTTTGTGTCAACAAAATCCTGCAAACTATTAACTTGAGCAACCAACTTGGCTTTGAATTACTTTGAAATTACCCTATAATTGCTTTGTTTCAATTTCAGTAATGTTACGGTTGCCTAATAAGGTTAAATTGTGAAGCACGGTAATCTCACTTAGGATCATCAAAGTTGGGTGTTCTACCATGAAAAATAACCTCAGCAATATCCGCGAAGTCGTCCAACACGCTTTGAGTACAGGCTACTTAACTGTTGCAGCCGAAGAACAGCTGCGGAGACTTTTAACAACTAAGTATGGATTAGAAGACTTCAACGCTTTTATGCAGTTGCAGCAAGCTGCAATGCTGGGTCAAGTGAGGCAAGAGTCCCGCGAACTCGCCCTTTCTCAGCGACTTTCCTGTGGGAGATGCTAGCGGCTAAGCCAAGCATTGGCGAAAAATCCTCCTTTCCAGCCCTTTGTTAACCCGGTAATGTTAACCCGGTAAGGTTAGACGACGGTTGGTTTCGTATCTCCCAGATGGAGCGTTAATTAGCCCCAAGCTTAATAAAAGAGCCACATCTTTAGTCGTCATTTCTTCACAAATCTGCTCAACTAATTTGTCAGCGAGATACGCCCTGACAACAGGTGGCAAGGTGAAATTATTCGAGGTTTTTTCAATCAGCGATCGCCGTCGCAAAGATTCCATTGCTTCTAGCTGCTGCCGTTTCGATACTCCCGGCACCACCTCGTCTCGCAAGGAACGTATAGGAATTAACTTGTGACGAATTGCCAGCCAGTACATTACTTTTTTTTCTAAGTCCGAGAGGCGATTGAACTGCCGATCTAATAGATCTCGGATATCCCCAAAGACAACCAACCCTTCTGCTAAAAAGTCGGTGATATTCCCGTCAAAGACATCTTGAATCGTCGTTGCTACAATTTTCAGGACTAGCGGATTTCCCGCATAGCGGTTGATCAGGACTCTACATTCTTCGGTTGAGCCAACTAAACCTTTGAGTTGCAGTAACTCTTGTCCATCGGATGCTGACAACCCCCTTAGTTCTAAGGAACGAATGGGTAAGTTTTCCCCTTCTAAGGATGCAATTTCTTTCGGTTTCTCCCGACTGGTGAGAACCAGACAGCTAGGATGGCGTTCTTCTCCCAGGCGTCGGAACAGTTCCCCATATCCCTCATATTCGGGACGATAGTATCCAGCGTGTTGGATAGGAGATAAAACTTCCTCAGCTCGATCGAGGACGATCAGACAGCGGTGCGATCGCAGATAAGCCATCAGTAGGGAAATTCCCTCGTCTGCGGTTGCGTCACCGATGATTTCCTGTCCTTGAGATAGAAATTGAACCAAGTTTGCCACCAAATCTTGAACTGATGGAGCATGACGTAGCGATCGCCAAATGACAAACTCAAAATCTTGCTGAATCTGTTCTGCTAGCTTTACAGCAAGAGCAGTTTTCCCGATTCCCCCTATCCCCAACAATGCCACTAAGCGGCAGCTGTCGTGGACAATCCACTGCTCTAAGGTTGCCAGTTCTTCCTCGCAACCGTAGTAAGCTGCTACATCAATCACTTCTTCCCAATCCTGGGAAGCGATCGCCGTCCCGATGGCAGATGTCTCAGCTTGACCGTGTTCGGATACGTTAGCGGAATCTATTTTATATCCAGCTTTTGAGAGCAAGTTGGTGACGCGGCTCCAGTTCTTGATTTTTATAACGTCACCCGTCTGGCGAATCAGGAGTTCTTGAATGTATTTGTACAGCCCATTCGATAAGTAAACTCTAACGGCACTGCTAGTGCGACTTTTGTAGACAGTGTCTGCTATTTCTGCTGGACTATAACCACACAACAATCCTCTTAAGAATTTCTTCTCAACTGGCGTCAAACTCCTTCCTTTGGCAGATGCTAAATCTAGATAAAGCTTCTCCAAATGCCAATTATTTGCTGCTTCTGTAAACTCGTCGTCCTGCCGCTCAACAGTTGATACCATTCTCTCGCGTTGCTAACCTCAATAAAGGCTGTCAACGCCTGATTCTAACGGATTAATTATGAAATCCTAACGAAGTTACGATGAAGTTCTAACGAATTTAATAACGATTGTTAGATGAAGTTTCTTTAATATTTTGGCTATCCTTAAATTTTAGGGAGACTTTATCTAACTTTCATCTAAAGTTCATTAAAATTTCACAGTCTTTGAGAGGGAGAAAAGAGGTGAAGCGATGGTTTTCCTAGGTTTTAACGGCATTACCTTACCCTGCGGCTCAATTATATTGCCCTGCCTCAGAAAAGGCATCCGTAAATTAACTGAAGTGAATTCCCTATTTCAAAACCTAATGGTTTCTCCTGGTATTGATTGAGTTGGTGAAAAATTATGATGCTCATCCGCGAACTTGTCGAACAAGCACTGACTATTGGATATTTAACCGTTGAAGCTGAAGATCAACTGCGACAGTTATTAAGAAAAAAGTATGACAATGAGGATTTTAATGCCTTCATGACCTTGCAGAAAGCCGCAATGACAGGTCTTGTCAAGCAGCAATCGCGCGAACTGATGCGGTTATAAGTAGTAGTTTAGAGTTAATTCTTGGGGTTAATGACTTGAGCATTCAGGAGTCAAAATAATAAAGCGTGTGAATGCTTCCCCGGAGAGGGGTTGAGGGAAACCCTCGCAAAAAAAAGTCACCCTCTAGGCTTATCGGTTCTTCCAATCAGTGTCAAACTCGTCGTCCTCGTCTTCAAATCCCCAGTCGTCCTCATCCGGATTGGTTTTCCGTACAGGTTCAGGTTCCTGATAGGGCGGGGTAATTACCCGGTAACTGGCATCATAAACGGCTTCAGTTTTTCCCACCCCAGAATTGCGCGGTTCCCGGTAACTGTAAGAATAGACGGAACCCGATCGAGAGGCGCTTTTCGGTTCTTGCTGACGCTCGTAAGTTGTACGTTCTTCTACAGATTCTTTTGCAAACGGTTGTCGGCTTGGAGTGCGATCGCGCGGTTCCTCTGATTCATCCCCCCAATCATCATCCTCCGCAACCTCCTCTTCCCAGTCATCTCCATCCGCATCGGTATTCGTTGGCTCTGGCGGAGGGGGAGGGGTGTAACTGGTTTGTTGAGTGGTAGAGGTTTGTTGAGTGGTATAGGTAGATTGGGCAGTTTCACGCCGCGACTGGTTGGAACGAGGGGGTTCTGTGGCTTCTAGTTTGCGGATGCGTGCTTGTAAGGGACGCCGTTGCAGATAGCTCAACAATTGCAGGAAACTGCCAGCCAGGGCACCCGTTGCGATCGCTGCCAAAATCCAAACCCCTACAGGTAGCGCTTGCGTTTTAGCACCCAAAAATACCAGCGCTAGCACCGGCGACAAATTTTGTAAAGCAAGTAGTGCTACGGACCCTAGCACCAACATCAGCAGTAAAATCCGAATCGCAGGCATAATCTATTAAAAATTAAAAATTAAAGCTTAAAAATGCAGAATTTCTTCTTGTATTTTCAATTTTACATTTTTAATTTTTCATTTTCCTTCCCATCGGTTAATCGGGATACAGTCAATATCTAGCTGATCTAAGGCACGCGCCACCACAAAGTCTACTAAGTCTTCAATTGTTTGGGGATTGTGATACCAAGCAGGAATTGCTGGGACAATTCGGGCACCTGCTTCTGCCAAAGCC
The DNA here is from genome assembly GCF_039962015.1 of Trichocoleus sp. AS-A1. Classification (NCBI taxonomy): domain Bacteria; kingdom Bacillati; phylum Cyanobacteriota; class Cyanophyceae; order Leptolyngbyales; family Trichocoleusaceae; genus Trichocoleus; species Trichocoleus sp. AS-A1. Next base: position 26,543 of record NZ_JAMPKG010000018.1, read on the forward strand.
GTCAGGTTACGCAGGTGAATCAAGCTAAAGGGCGTTTCGCGGGGCACAAGAACCAGTTTCCGCCCTTCCTTGAGTTGGACATCTGCTGCTCGCTCCAAAAGGTCGGAACTTAAGCCAGCTGCCAGTTTCGCCACCGTACTCATACTACACGGCATAATCACCATCCCTAGGGTGCGGAAGGAACCACTGGCAATATTGGCTCCCACATCGCCCCAAGGATGGCAGTAAAGTTTACCCTGCGTTTCGACTCCAGCTTGCTGTCGCCAAAATATTTCCTGTGCCACTGCTTCTACAGGCATCCGGATATTTTGCTCTGCCTGCCAAACCATATAAGTAGATTTGGAGGCAACCAGTTCAACGCTGTACTCAGCTTGGAGCAGAAATTTTAAGGCACGCACGGCATAAATTAAGCCAGAGGCACCCGTGATGCCGAGGATAAGGGGTTTGGTCATTGGTAATGGGTAATAAGGAATTAGCTAAACAGTTAATGGCTCATGGTTGTTGAACACACCATGAGCCATTAACGATTAGCTATTCATCGAATTCAGGATCGACAGAAGAATCTGCTTCTATATCCTCATTGCTGGCTTCGCTACCGCCGCCGACAATGACCAAGTCAATTTGCTGACGATAGTAATCAACGCTCTTAACTTGGACTTCCACGCGATCGCCTAGACGATAAGAAACGCGGCTTTTCCGTCCAACCAGGCAAGCATGACGCGAGCGAAACTCGTACCAGTCATCTTTAAGAGAGCTGACGTGTACCAGTCCTTCCACTAGCAAGTCTTCAATTTCCACAAAGAACCCGTAAGACTGGACGCCGGTAATTAAGCCCTGGAAGACCTCTCCCGTGCGCTCCTTCATTAGCTCGGCTTTTTTGAGTCCTTCCAGATCCGCTTGTGCATCTGAAGTCAGCTTTTCACGCTCGTTGAGATGCACAACGATACCCTGTAGCTGGCTTTCTAAATCTTCTTGCACGTCTGGTGGCAAGACATTCCAGTTGATATTGCCCTGGGCGGAACTATGACGCAGATTCACGCTTTCTTTGGCGCGAGTGGTTCGGCGATCGCGTCCTTTCTCAAAGACGGCAAGCAATACCCGTGACATCAGTAAATCTGCGTAGCGTCGCAGCGGTGAGAGACAGTGGGTGTAGGGGCTTTCGTCCTCGCCTATTCCTAAAGCCAAACCAAAGTGAGAGCCGGGAGCTGTACTGTAACCACAGGGTCTCAGGGTGGACTGCAACAGATACATCAAGACTCGCTCTGACTGGGATTGAGCGAACATTTGAGTAAAACGTTGATAATCCCGTGATGTCACCGCTTCTTCCTGCTCTAGGCGCAGTTCCATGCCCAGATTACTCGCCAACTTCATCAATTCCTGCACATCCTCCGGGTCTGGAGAAGGCTGAATGCGATACGTTGCAGGCAGAAAGAGTGCTTGCAAATGGGTTGCGATCGCTTGATTTGCCAGGAGCATCAACTCTACGACTAGAGAACGCACTCCTCCCGAAAATACAATCGCTCCTAGGATGCCTTCATCGTTGTAGGGCAATTGAGTACCGGGCAGATTCAGTTCAAATCCTCCCCTCCCTAGGCGCTGTGCTTTCACTGCCGGACTCAGCTCGTAAAACAACTGACTGAGCATTTCAAACACTGGCGCTTCGGCATCTTGATGACGCTCTAAAATTGCTGTCGCTTCGTCATAACTCAGTTGGCGATCTACTTGAATCACCGTGGGTTGAATCTCATATTCCACCATTTGTCCGGTGGCGGAATCGAGAGTTAACAGTACCGAAATCGCTAAGCGAGCTTCGCCGGGTACCAAGGAGCAGCGACTGGCAACAGCATCCGGTAGCATTGGCAGCACCATGTCTCCCAGATAGACGGTGTTTCCCCGCTTGCGAGCTTCCCGATCCAGCGCTTCTTGTGGCTCGATGTAGTGGGCAACATCCGTGATGTGGACGCCCAACTGCCACAGTCCAGCCTCTGTTTTGTTAAGAGTCAGAGCGTTTTCTGTGACGTGCTGAGCCGTTTCGTTCTCACTTCTCGCTCCTGAAGGTTCAGGAATAAAGGCAAGAGTTAACAAATTCCGCAAATCCAGCCGGTGCTTGAAATCTTTTTGACTCGGCTGTTTGGGCAATTCCTCTGCGGCTCTCAGCACCTCAGCCGGAAAGTTGCGAGGTAAGTCGTGCTTGCAACAGACGATATCAGTGTCTGCGGCGGCTTCTGCATTGCTGCCGAGAATGCGAGCGACTTTGCCAATCGGCGGCTGCGATGCCAGGGGATAGCGTAAAACTTCGACGTGAACCAGGTAATCGACGGCTTCCGCCAAGTTTTGACCGTTCGGATGCAGATTCAGTTCAAATAGCAGCCGATCGTCTAGAGGGACGGCTCTAAAGCCGGTTTCGACTTGCTTGACTCGTGCCAAGACCGAGGGATTGGCCCGTTCTAGAATCAGCCGCACTTCCCCTTCTGGAGAGCGTTTGCGGTTTCCTTCTTTGGTGACTTTGACGAGAACGCGATCGCCATTCCAAGCGGTACTCAGATGGCTCTCTCGGACGTAAATATCCTCCGCTCCTTCTACCTCCTGAATGGCAAAGCAAAATCCTTTACTCGAACAGCGCAGTTTGGCTTCGACGACATCTTCTTCTTGGACGCGCCGATACTTACCGCGATCTTTGACCAAAATGCCAATTTTTTCTAAGGCATCCAAGGCAATTTGTAGTTTAGTTAAGCTCTCTTCATCCTGGCAACGCAGTTTTTTTTCCAGAACCTTAGGAGCGACTAATTTGTCATCTGTGAAATTAGAAAGTAGTGTAGCGATTGAAAATTCCATGCAGCTATGAGTTTGCCTCCACCATAAAAACAATTCTGTTTGTCTACATTTGTCAGCTGATAGAGACGAGCTAACCTTATCTCTACAACAGTTACTTCTTTCTTCTTGCCGACTACTGACTGTTGACCGCTGACGATTGAAAGCGATTTTTCTCCTTGTTATCCTGACGCCATGCTTGGAAAGCATGGGTATTTTTACCCTGATGTGGCAGCGCCAAATTCGCCGCGTTTTTAACAGATGTCTCGCTGCTACTTGGGTGGCCCGGTTCTCACCCTACAGTAAGCGAAACATTGTCATCGTCATCGAACGCGATGCTCTAGCCTTCTTAGCGCTACACGAGGAGATGCATATCGCGATATACGCTATGCGAGGAGTCGCAGATAATCGCGGCATACACTACGCGAGCGGAAGATTTTGGACTATCGATTTTAGACTTTGTAAACAAACAAAATTTTGTCTTTTTACAGATTTTGGACAACAGACAGCTGCGTTTGGTAGTCTCTAGTCCAGGGTTGGTCGTCTTTAATCTACAGTCCACAGTTGAGCGTCAAGGGAACATCGTCAGGCAACCATCCCTCCTTCAGCCCGCCTTTGCGAATATCAAGCAGATGTCCCGAACAAGAACTCCGGATGCAACCAGCGACTGGCAGCAACCAGTGCTTTCTCTATTCAGGTGCTTGACGACAAAAGCGACGACAAGCACTTTGTCTGACTGCCTTTTCTCAAGCCAACCACTGTGAAACGGACTCGGTCACTTGCGAGCGTAGCGGGCAGTAGGGAATGGTTTTATACCATACCGATGAACAGTCTCTAATTATTTTAGTTTCTTGCGGTACCTTCTCTAAAATCGTTTTTCAGGGGGCGTACTATACTTAACGTTGATGGGAGCCAAAAAACCCGACTAGGTTTGGGTGGCGTGGAGTATTATGTTTTCTCAATTCCGAGTTCGTTATCCCTTAGGCAGCCTGACCACTGAGTTACTGACCATTCATGAAGGAAAGTACGTGGTCAAAGCCGCTGTTCAAGTCGAAGGTGTAATCCTAGCGACAGGTTTGGCAGCAGCCGGTGAGATTGAGCTGGCAGAAGACAAGGCAACAGCCAGAGCGTTGAACTGTTTGGGAATTCCTGATGGAAGTTCTAGCCACAACACTCCAGTTACGCAGTCTGATGCTCAGATTACGCAAACTGTAGCGGTTGAGGTGCCAGTGGGGGTGATCGCAAACCCCAGACGCGAAACGGTCATTCCGTCAGAAAGCCCCTCGCAGCCAAGCCCAAATCGGCTGTATTCCGATCCAGTCAGCTTCAATGATATGGCTGGAATGTCCTTCTCAGATCGGGGACAAAAAGAAGCTGCTTCACCACCTCCCGTCGTGCTATCGAATCAGGATGTCCCGTTTGCAGAAGAGTATTCCCCTGCCCATACTGAGCTTTATGGGGATGATGCTGCGATCGAGACACCCGAAGAAATATCGGGAGGCTTGTTTAGCAACCAGCATAATCAGTCAATGCCTGCATCGCCTGGTTATCACGCTAGCGAAGAGATCATTCAGCCAAGTCCGATGGATATGACTATCGGTAGCACAAGTTCTGCTGCTGAGGAGATGGACTTATCCGAAGCGATGGCTAGAACGACCGTAGAAATTAAGCGTTTGCGCTGGACTGCTGAGCAAGGAAAAGATTATCTGAAGCGAACCTACGGTAAGCGAGGTCGTTCGGAGCTGAATCAGGAACAATTGCTGGATTTCCTGCGCTATCTTGAATCTCTCCCAACACCGGAAAAGTAACTGAGCAACATTGGCAATAAAAAATGGAGCTTCCCCCATTTTTTATTGCCGGGATGTGTAATTTTCTGTATTTCTCCCTCAATCGATCGGGAGCTAAGGATCGTGGATTGATTAACCTCCTATTTTTGCGTAGTAGGGGCATGGCATTGCCATGTCCCTACAAAACGTGAACGAGCGTAAGTTATTTAATCTATGTTCCTGAGGGGATCTCACAGCATTTGCTTGACTCGATCCTCCCAAGCCCCGCTCGATGGAGGGGCTAACCAGAAATTGCACGTCCGTTAACTTTTAATTCTCTATACCGCTGCAACGGCTGTGCGGGTAGCAGAGGGACTGCGTTTAATCACCTGATCGATCAAACCGTAGTCCTTGGCTTCCTCTGCGGACATAAAGAAATCGCGTTCGGTATCTTCCTCAATCCGCTCGATGGGCTGACCTGTGTGTTTAGCCAGATATTCGTTCAGCTGTCTTTTGTGGTACAGGATTTCCTTGGCTTGAATCTCAATATCGGTGGCTTGACCTTGAGCGCCGCCGAGAGGCTGGTGGATCATGATCCGGGAATGAGGCAGACTCATCCGCTTGCCTTTAGCACCCGCGCTGAGGAGGAAAGCGCCCATACTAGCGGCTAATCCGAGGCAGATGGTGCAAACATCCGGGCGGATTTGATTCATCGTGTCAAAAATGCCCATACCTGCGGTGACGGAACCACCGGGAGAGTTGATATACAGGTAAACGTCTTTCTCTGGATCTTCAGCGTCTAGAAACAGCAGCTGAGCCACGATTAAGTTGGCAAGGTCGGAATCAACCTGTTGTCCCAGGAAGATGATGCGTTCCCGGAGGAGCCGGGAGTAGATATCAAAGGCACGTTCGCCACGACCTGATTGTTCGATAACGGTAGGAATCATGGAGTCTGCTTTTTCGGGTGATTTTTCTTAATTTTAGCGATTGTAGGAGAAAGTACCGGGTGCTGGAAATACTACCGATACAACCCTAGCGAGAAGGTGCGCTTGCAGCAGGTGGATTGGGCTTGTCGGCTGGAATGTAGAACATCAGGGAAAACCCGTCGGTAGCACTGAAAGGGTAGGCGTGTTTTGTCGTTGTGTCCTCTGGGGTTCGGTTTTTCAACAGCGATCGCATCTTGCTGGTTGTCTTCGTCAGGAAACAATCGCCCAACTGGGTGAATCAATGGGACGAAGTGCGATCGCTATAGCAAATCGTACTGTTAGAACTATTCGGGGATGGAGGGAACCGAGTCATGCCTAAAAGACTTCTGCAAGCCGCCACGATCACCTTGTTGCTCAATGTAATCGCAGCACTAAGCGTCCCAACCACAATTCAGACACCGCGAGCGCTCTCAACTGCTCAACCCAACGCTAATGGGGAGTTGACTGGATCGACTTCTGTACAGATGCGTCCTTATTAACAAAGGAGTTGCTCGATATGACCGTGCAATTTAAAGATTTAGAAGCGATCGCTCAACAGAAGATTGACTTAACGCCAACAGCAGCACTGGCTGCACAGACACGGCAATATCAGGATGTACCTTTAGAAGAAATCTACGATTTACTCGAAAGTGTCACAGAACCTTTTACCGTGTTAGCGGATTCTCTTCCTACACCACTCCAACAAAGTGCCCGACAAGAAATTGAGTTTTTTGTCTGTTTGTACCAACAGCGCCTCGATCGCCCCCTCCATCAATCAAGCCAGAGATAGGATGCTTTAATTGATGGAAGTTCTTGGTAGACGCGGTAGCGAAGCGGTGTTGCTCTTAGCACGCTCCTAGCACCCCTGTCCTAGCGCTCTAGTTGCTCGCTTGGATAGGGGCGGCATCTATAATCTACACAAGCTATACCGGCTGGGGCGCTTTTCTTTTTCTCATCCCTGTGCTTCCCGCGAACCAGGCAATCTTATTCAAACCCAAAGACATAAAGAACGCTAAGAAAGGAAAGAAACTAATTTTGTTATAAACAAGGATAAAATCTCTATATATCAATATCAAACTTTGTTACGAAAATAAGTTGACTTGAACATGAAAAAAAGCATTTTTCTATTTTTGTTATTAGCCTTGGGTTCTTTTTCAGTAGTTTATTATTACTGGAAACAGGCGACCCAACTTCCTGAGTGGTACGTCACCAAAGAAAAAACTACAAATCCTCAAGTTAGACAAGTTGACTTTAGAAATGAAGCTGAACTCCAAACAGTCAAAGCAAGATTGCAAAGAAATGTTGATGCCAAAATAGAAAATAGCATTGGAGCTAGCCAAGGATTGCAAACAGAACTAAGCAGACGGGATGGAAGTGATAAAAAACCTGCTATTGATAAAAATACTCAAAATACTCAGGCGGAATTAGATAGTCAAGATATAGAAATTGACTTGAGTGAAAATGAAGTGAATGATTTGGTAATTTCAACAATTGCTAAAGATAAAAACACCAGTAAGTTACTGGCATCTACCAAGGGTCTCAATACAACCATCAAGAATGGTCAGGTAGAAAGCGGGGTTGTATTCAATGTCTCAGAAGTTCCCAAAGAAGAACTGAATCAACAAGAGAAAGAATTGTTGGAAAAAGTCATAAAAACATTCCCTTTTTTAGAAGAGAAGGAAGTTTATATTGGGGTAGAAGGTAAGCCAAGGGTAGAAAATGGGCAGTTAAAACTTGAAGAACAAACAAAAATAAAAGTAGGAAATTTGAGTTTTACGACAGCAGAACTTTCCCAGCGGCTGGGAATTCCTCAAGAGAAAATTGAACAAAGATTGAAACTGGAACTGGAATTGGGACGTTTAAAAATAAACGATATCGAAATTAAAGAAAATAACGCTTCGCTCAAAGGTTCGGTTAACTAATGTACTCACCCAGCCACGATTGACCAGAATCTAGCGTGGGATGGAGCGATCGCTCCATTCATCACGCTAAACTGCTAGGGGTGAAAACGTACTCATATCGAGTTCTGCTATTAGCCCCATGACCAATCGCCTCAATCAAGCTGAAAGTCTGTACCTCCGCAAACACGCTGAAAATCCCATCGACTGGTGGCCTTGGAGTGAAGAAGCCCTAGAAGCTGCCAAGCGGGACAATAAGCCAATTTTCCTATCGATTGGCTACTCCAGCTGCCACTGGTGTACGGTGATGGAAGGAGAAGCGTTTTCCGACCAGGCGATCGCAGACTATATGAATGCCAACTTTATCCCGATCAAGGTAGACCGGGAAGAACGACCTGACATTGATAGTATTTATATGCAGGCGTTACAGATGATGGTAGGTCAAGGCGGTTGGCCCTTGAATGTCTTTCTCTCTCCTGAGGATCGGGTGCCGTTTTATGGCGGTACATATTTTCCGGTAGAACCGCGCTACGGGCGTCCCGGATTTTTACAAGTGCTACAAGCGATTCGTGGTTACTACGATACAGACAAAGCGAAGTTGCACGCGGTAAAAGAAGAACTTCTGGGTCATCTCCAGCAAGCAGCCATTCTGCGACCAAGTATGGGGACGGGTTTAAAACCTGCCTTGACCAACAAGGATTTGCTACAGCAGGGGTTAGAAACGAATACCGGGATAGTGGCTTCTAGCGAACATGGCGCTAGTTTCCCAATGATGCCCTATGCCGAGTTGGCGCTGCGAGCAATTCGATTTAATTTTGAATCCAAATACGACGCCAAGCAGGCGTGTACCCAGCGCGGTTTAGATTTAGCACTGGGCGGGATTTACGACCATGTAGGCGGCGGTTTTCACCGCTACACGGTCGATCCGACTTGGACGGTACCGCATTTTGAAAAAATGCTCTATGACAATGGTCAGATCGTGGAGTATCTGGCTGATTTGTGGAGTGCTGGGATACAAGAACCGGCATTTGAAAGAGCGATCGCAGGTACATTTCAATGGCTAAAGCGAGAAATGACGGCACCGCAGGGGTACTTCTATGCTGCCCAAGACGCGGATAATTTTACCCATCCAGAGGAAGCAGAACCAGAGGAAGGGGCATTTTATGTCTGGACGTACCCTGAAGTAGTCGAGTTGCTGACTCCAGAGGAGTTAGAGGAAATTCAACTGCAATTTACCGTGACGCCAGGAGGCAACTTTGAAGGTCTCAATGTCTTGCAGCGCCGCCATCCGGGTATTTTGAGCGAAACAGTGGAAAGGGCACTCGCAAAGCTATTTGAAGCACGTTACGGTACGCCACCCGCCGCCCTAGAAACCTTTCCTCCTGCCCGCAATAACCACGAGGCAAAAACTGGCAGTTGGTCGGGTCGAATTCCGCCAGTGACGGATACTAAAATGATTGTGGCTTGGAATAGCCTGATGATTTCAGGTTTAGCCAGAGCTTACGGGGTATTTGGGAAGGAAGAATATCTGTCCTTAGCTGGAAAAGCGGCTAATTTCATTTTGGATTGTCAGTGGGTAGAAGGACGCTTCCACCGTCTCAACTACGACGGAAAACCTTCGGTACTAGCGCAGTCGGAAGATTACGCTTTGTTTATTAAAGCGCTGCTTGATTTGCACCAAGTAACTCACGCTAGTTTCTGGATGGAGAAAGCGATCGCCCTTCAAGAAGAATTTGACGAATTCCTCTGGAGTGTGGAACTGGGTGGATACTATAACACCGCCAGCGATGCCAGTAGCGATCTATTAGTGCGGGAACGCAGCTATGTAGATAATGCCACCCCGGCTGCGAATGGAATTGCGATCGCTAACTTAGTGCGTCTGGCTTTACTCACTGAAAATCTTACCTATCTCGACCGCAGCGAACAAGCTTTGCAAGCTTTCAGCAGTGTGATGCATCAGTCCCCTCAAGCTTGTCCCAGTTTGTTTACCGCCCTGGATTGGTATCACCACTGTACGCTGGTTCGCACTACTATTGACCACCTAACTCCTTTAGTTGCTCAATATCTGCCTACAACGGTATCGACGGCGGAGTCGAATCTGCCATTGGGTGCGGTCGGGTTAGTTTGCCAAGGACTAACTTGTCTGGAACCGTCCCAAAGTCGCGACCAAATGTGGGAACAAGTGCAGCGAAGTCAAATTCGCAATTAAAAGTACCAAGTTAGAAATTAAAGAGGTAAGATTTAATTCTTCTTTTTTAATTTCACCTTCGGAATTGGCTTTAGCGATTAGCCGCAATTTATTTTAGGATGGTGCTTCACAAATCATTTAGGGCTGCGATAGCAATCCTATTTTAATTGTGAGATGCTAGATTTCCGAATCCCCGACTTCTCTCAGCCGTCGGGGATCTTGCCTTTACATACAATTATTGAGGGCTACAATATAGACTTTTTATTTTATTTTTGTTAAAATAAAATCGATAAGGAAGAACTAGCTTTTAATATTTAAATCAGACATATTTCTATTATTTAAGGATACCTTGGGCAGCCTAATTAAGAAAGTCATATTAAATAAGAATTTTGCGCGATCGCCTGCAAGCCGTTATCCCCACTCGTAATTAAAAATGTAAGGGTCAGCAGATTTGTACAACTAATCTAACGGTTGGTTGCGATTAGTTATTAGCTCTGAATTATCACCAATAACTAATGGCAGCTTCAACATAGGTTTCTTTACGCTCTCCTACTTAATTTTTAATTTCAGAAGGCGGAATTTTCTCAAGGCTAATTAAGGCTTCCATCACTGATTTCACTACAGGTGCGGCTACGGTGGAACCATAGACCTTGCCCTTCGGTTCATCGACAACAGCTAGAACCACATAGCGGGGAGCATCAACCGGAAAAATGCCCACAAAGCTAGTGATTCTGGCAGAGCTAGAATATCCCCCAGTAGCGCTGGCTTTCTGGGAAGTGCCTGTTTTCCCTCCTATTCGATAGCCTGGGATTTGCGCCGCTTTCCCGGTTCCCTTCGTGACGACCGCTTCCATCATTTCTAACACCGTCTGAGTCGTCGATGGGGAAAAGACGGGGCGCGGCGTGGGTAGCGTTGGCTGCCAGTACATCTGCCCTTGGGAGTCGATGAGTCCCCGGACGAGATGAGGAGTTACCAGTTTGCCGCCATTGGCGAGAGCAGCGTGCAACTGAGCCAGATGGATGGGGGTGAGAGAAAAGCCCTGACCAAAGGAGGTGGTAGCGGGTTCAATTCGAGATGACGTAAACTGCTCTTGGCTTTTCATTTGTCCGGGTGATTCAAAGGGCAGGTCGATACCAACCGCTTGCCCCAGCCCCAGCCGTTCCAGCCAACCGTAGTAGATACTCGGCTTGAGTTGTTGGATGACTTGCACCATGCCGACGTTGCTCGACTGTTGCAGAATCTGAGAAATCGACAGGGCACCGTGACTGCCCTCTTCAGCATTTTTGATCTGCCAGCCAGCTACCTGAATCTGACCTCGATCGTAGAATACAGTGTCGGGTTTGATGGCTCCCGCTTCTAGCGCGATCGCTATATTGAGCGGCTTAAACGTCGAACCCGGTTCATAAAGGTCTGCCAGCGCCCAGTTCTTAAACAAACCCACGTCAGATGTAGAATACTCATTCGGGTTGTACGTCGGCTCTGCAACCAGCGACAGCACCGCACCATCCCGCGCATCCATCACGATGATAGTGCCCCGTTTGGCACTAAACAATTCCATTTGTTGCTTGAGGGCAGAACGAGCAGCACGTTGCAGGCGATTATCTATTGTCAGTTGGAGTTGCAGCTCATCAAAATGCAGCAATCCTTCGGGCAGGTGATCCGGCATCAACGTTCCGTTACCAGCGCGGCTAAGCCGAACAGTGCGAACAGCCCGGGTGAGTAAATTTTCCTGGCTATACTCCACACCCGCCTGACCGCGATGATCCACATCCACATAGCCCACCACGTCTGCGGCTAGATCCTGCTGGGGATAGAGGCGGGCGTAATGTTGAATCAGCTCTAAGCCATCGGTTCGCAAATGGGAAATACCGTCAGCTTCTTCTTCTGTCAGGGCGTAGGCAACCCGAATTCCACTTTCCTGCTTGTTGAACTGCTTAAGCAAATTGTCAGCAGAAACTCCCAAAATCACCGCCAATTTCGTCGCAATTGCCTGTTTAGATTGTTTAAACAGCTTTGGGTGGGCGTACAGCGTATAGGCGGGACGGTCAGTTGCCAAAACGTTACCACTGCGATCCACAATCGAGCGTCGGGGAACAAAGGGGCGCAGATAGACCATCTGCTGCTGTCGCGCTTTTTGCAACAGGCTCGGTGCCTGCACCACTTGTAGGCGATACAAATTGATCGCCAGCCCTAGCCCGCTCAGAGACATGATTAGCCAAACAAGCAGCAACCGTAAGGATGAAGTACCCAGCAACAAGGACGGAGAACGCAATAGGCTCCAATCAAAAGACTTCTGAGGTAAAGACTGCTGTGGTGATATCTTCTCCTGTTGCCGATTTTCGCCGCCTTGCTTTGGTTCTGATGACTGACGACTTTTTCCGTTTTGAGTGGGTTTTCGAGGCAGTTTTTTCACTGACTCTGGCATTCCACTTCCATTCTGGTTCAACTCGCTCGTCCCTTTAGCAGTTCCAGAAACCTTTTGCGTAGGCAGCGACCTACGATTGCTGACTCCTGACTTTTCCATACCTCGTTAATAGCCTAGTGGCGTAGTTGGGGATGTTTCTGAGTTAGGAGCTGCCGCTGGCTTGGGCCGTGACTGGCGCTGGGGTGCTGGCGGCAGAAAGATGGTGTTAGCTGGATTGGGAGCAACCAAACCCGTACCCGGACGCTCAGCTTCTTGAGCCAACTGATTTTTTAGGGCTTCATTTGCCGCTGTCATTTGCCGCTCGTTGCGTTGCAGATTTTCCAACTTGCGGTACTCCTGGCTCCACATCTGCTGAGTATAGACCGTCCAGGCATAAACTCCCAGGGTGCTAGCAATCAAGAAGAAACATACCAGGTTGGAGGTGCGCTGCAATGTCACCAGCGATCGCAGCCATGCGGGTGTCTGTGCCTGAAAGTCCCGCTGTTGGGAGCTTCTGCTACGGGTTCTAGACGATGAACCGCTTTCGGAACGCAGGGGTATTGCCTTTCCTCTAGGTTGCCGCGAGGAAACAGTGCTTCTTCTATCCGGACGGTGACGATCTGGAGTCAGGGAGTGAGGGGCAGCAGCCATAAGTAGTTCTTTTTATTAGTATCAGTTGTCAGAAATGAGTTTTTTCTCTTCTCAAGGTCAGTTTGCTTTGCCTCTGACTGTTGACCACTGACAAAGGACAATAAACCAATCAATTTAAACTCTAGACACAAGAGCTGTCTATAGTCCATATTTTCTCGCATCGAATCCAACATTCCTGTCGAGATGGCTAATCGATAGCGAACGTGTACCTAGTCGCTACCTTCGACGCAACCACAGCTTAACACTCTCCAATTGCTTCTTTTGGCAAGGTCATCGCGATTGCTTTGAGATGAACAGGAGAAGGTTCGCCAGGATGAAGAATGTAAGATTTTGGGATGCTGAGGGAAGCTGCTGGAGAGCTGCTCGCGTTACCCACCGGATAGGATGAGGGATAAATTTCTGCTTCTGAGTTTCTGACTGCTGACTCCTGAATGCTAGCGTCCTTCTCCTCACCCCGCGCTAACAACGGTTGGGGGGAATTAAGGGAATTTCAACAATAAACTCTGCACCTTGACCGACTTGGGAGTGGCATTGTAGCTTGCCTTTGTGTTGGGTAACGATGATCTGATAACTTACTGCTAAGCCCAATCCGCTGCCCTGACCAACGTCTTTCGTAGTAAAGAAGGGGTCAAAGATTTTCGACTGAATTTCTGGGGGAATTCCTGGCCCATTGTCAGCGATCGCAATCCGCACACTAGCGACCCCTTGAGAGCAGTCCGGCACCAATTCGGTACGCAAGGCGATTTTTTTGTCCTCGGAAGACCCCCGATTGAGCGCTTCTATCGCATTCATCAGAATACTCAAGAAAACTTGATTGAGTTGCTTCGGGTAACACTCCACTAAAGGCAAGTCGCTATAGTTTCTCTCTATTTGGATCTCATTGCCCAGCTGACTGTGCAGCAAGAACAGCGTATTTTCCAGCCCGATGTGAATATCTACTGGTTTCAGGGACGCTTGATTATGGCGCGAGAAGTTCTGCAATGATTTAACAATTTCGTGAATTCGCTGGGCACCTGCCTGCATCGAATTCAAAATGCGTGGTAAATCTCTCAGGAGGAAATCTAGCTCTAGTTCCTCAGTGAGCTTTTGTAATTCAGCATCTGGATTGACATAGAAAGTTTGATAGCTCCGCACTAATCGAATCAGGTCATCTACATACTTTTCCACATAAGGAATATTGCCATAGATAAAGTTCACTGGATTATTAATTTCGTGGGCAACGCCAGCTACCATCCGACCCAGACTTGACATTTTTTCACTTTGAATCAACTGGGATTGCGTTAGCCGCAGTTCAATCAGCGTTTGGGCAAGTTGCTTAGCTTGAGCGGCGCTTTCTACTGCCTGCTGCTGAGTTTGGGCGTATAAGTTGGCTTGTCGAATGGAAATCGCCAGCTGATCGGCAACCGCTTGGGCAAGTGTCCGGTCATTTTTCGACCAATACCGAATATGCGAACACTGATTGAGATAAAGAATTGCGTTGAGTGTTCCGTTTGCCTGTACTGGCACGACCAGGGAAGATTTTATCTGGGCTTTTTGATACTCTTCGTTTGCTTCCCCAATTCGGGGGTCTTGCTTGATGTCAGGAATACTCACTTGTTGACGATGCTGGATTGCCCATTGGGTCAGTGGTCCGTGGGTATCAAAGTCATCAATAGTAGAGGGAAAAGGCTCCCGACACACCTCAAAAAGGTATTTCCGCCGAAAAGCGGCACCCTCAGCGGGCAAGGGTTGCAATAAGCAAGTTTTATCTGTTCGCTCCTCGGCTTCTTGCTCCCCGGCTTCAGACGCGATCGCCTTTGTCTCTACAAGCTGCTTCTCGACTCCCCGGCTTCGCTCCTCTTCCAAAGTGTCGCTATGTTCCACCAGATGCACTAGACACCGATCTGCTGACAGCGCCTGCATCAGATGCGCGATCGCTTCAGTCAGAATCGTCTCCAAGTTAAAACTCTGCCGGGTTTGACTGGTAATTTGATTCACCAGTTGCTCTCTTTGAGCTTGTTTCTGGGTTTGCTCGTAAAGCTGAGCTTGACAAATCGCAATTTCTAGCTGCTGGGCGATCGCTTGCAGAAATTCAATTTCGGAGTTTGACCAGGTGCGGGGTTGCTCTGAAATACAGACAATAAAGCCAACCCATCCTTCTTTTCGCTTAACCGGAACGAACAAGTTAGCCCTGTCCCAGGGAGAAGACCCTTGGGAGCGTCCACTGGTGTCGATTTGCTGGTTATCTCGCTTTAGCCAGGAAAGCCATCGATTCATCATCCCCCCTGTCGTCGGGTGAGAACCTGCTGTTTGGCTGTTGATAATTAATTTCCCAGAAGCGATCGCACTCTCCACTGCGCCAAAAGTTTCTAAGGGATGGTACCCCAGTTGAGAATTCTTTTGCTCTCCATTGATCCGCTCGCAGACAACTTGTACCCGCTTGGTATCCTCGAAATACCACAAAAAACAACACCTATCTAGGTGTAGCAACGTGGCAATTTCGTCCACTGCCGTTTGCAGCACCACTTGCAACTCCAACGAGTTGCGGATGCGATCCACAATTTTCTGTAGCAGTGCCCAATGCTTTCGCGGGTACTGAATCCAGGCTGGAAATAATTTGCTGGTATAAGCCACAAGCGGAAACACGCCGCCTCCCTTGAACTCTTCTTGCGCGTCTAGTTTGGTAAAGATTTTAGGCAGCGGTCAATCGTCCTGTTGTCAAATCACTAGCAATTGGTAAGCCATGTTAGTTTATCAGTCACTTTGGTCGTAAATTGTATTCAGAATAACTGATACTGAGTCTCCACATCTCCCTAAAGGTTGATTTCTTAGCTTCATTCCGTTGCTTTGCTGAGAAAACTAAATTCGCTCCCGATGTGGAAATCCTCGAAAATTCGCGGATAGACAAAATTACCACTTGCTGGTAAATTCTGCTCTGTTTTTCCGAGGCTTCTACTAAAAAAGAAATTGAAAAAAACCCAAAGCAATATCACTCTCAGGAGTGAGTGTGAATCCAGCAGTACGAGAGTATTCTTTCCTAAGTACGAAATCCGAAGAATACGGTGGGGCGCACCGGAATTCAAGCTTGGGAGCAAGGAACCTCACTCTTTTGGAATACCCAAAACTGGCTAAGAGGACTGGTGAAACCAAGAATTCCAGATTTCACCTGCGGGAGCGTCTAAGCAAAAACCGCAATATTGTGATTAAATAGCAAACGATTCCTTTGGTTGCAATCTCTTAAAGAGGAGTGTATGAACAAAAAAATAGTGAGTCTGCTTTTAGTTCTCGGCTTGGCTACCACCTTGGGAGCTTGTCAGGAAGGACCGAGTGATAGTAATACTAGCCCTTCTCCTACCACATCTCCAACGACTGGTGGAACGACTGGTGGAACGACTACTAGCCCAGCGCCCACAAAGTCTCCTTAAGGAGCTGGTTTTCGCTCCTTACTTCTCCTGAAAGGGATTCATACCGAATCGACGGGTATGAAAGTTAGTAGTGAGTTCTAAAACATCTGAACCCCGATCTGGTAATTGCTCCTCACACATTCACTGGGTATCTACTACTATCTGAGTCAATATTGACACCCAGGACAACTGTTATGTTGGCAACAACTGACTGACGAAAACAACTGGGGTCACAAGCATTAGTTGGCTCACCTAGAGTCGGAGTAAGGTCTGACTATGTTTATCTGTTGTTGCGGTAGGCGGCTTTGGCATTAAATGCGACTACTGCAATTTAGTACTTCTCACTATTGTCGGAAAGCAAGACTGGGGCTAGGTTATAAGCAAATTGCTTATCAGGTTGAAAATTTAACCCCAGGGCTACATATCCTCAAACTCAAGCCAATCACCGGACTCACGACAGTGCCGGTGCTTTTGTTAGAGGCAGAAGATATGCAGGGAGTCAGCGAAGCCATCCCGTCAGGGACGCGGCAGGAAGTGCAAGCGATCGCTGACTCGACGCAGATTTTACAATTTCTAGATCGCTATCGCCCAGAACCAGCGCTATCGTTACCGGATCGCCAACTACAGACAGAAGCCTTGATGCTGGAAGATTGGCTGGATGAAAGTATCGGCACGGCGACTCGCTTTGTTTACTATGATTTTCGTGCCGGTGCTGGTAAGCAAATCGACCCTTCGCCGTCTAGTCAGCTGGTGATTCAGGTGGTGCGGCGGCAATATGGAATTAATCAGGCGGCGGTGGAACTGGCAGCAAATCGGCTGAAGGTAGCAATGGAAGTCTTGTCCAGTCGCTGGCAGAATAGCCTCTACCTGGTGGGCGATCGCTTAAGCGTTGCAGACATCGCCGCAGCCGCTTTACTCAGTCCTCTAGCGCTGATTCCTCAATACCGAGAAGATTATCCTTGGTTGTTTGAGCGCATTGAGCGGATTCACCTTCTTTGTCGGGAACCACTACCCCCCGGATTGGGAAATTAAAAATTAAAAATTAAAAATACACTGAAAATTAAAAATAGAAATGAAAAAGCCCATTATTTCACTATGGATTTTGCAATTTTCATTTCAACTGCTGGGGGTGATGCCTGCTAGGGGACTGCCACCACCGGAGGATACTCCTGAGGAAGTATTGCGGACGGAGATTATTACGGAAGCGCGATCGCCTATCGACGGCAAGCAACTCACGGCTGCTGAGTATGCCCAATTGCAGAACGCTCTGCAAACCCGTCCTGCTGCAACATCCCAGGTAAATCCCAAACTGCGAGAATTAGTTTTTCTGCTCCGCGTGCGGCGGCTGCTACGTACCTTTGGTATCCCCACGCCCAAATAAATCCCGCATTCTAGCGATTAATTTTTCTGCTTTGCATGCGGTAACTGTTATAAATGTTCGCGTTCCTGGGACAGTGATGGCAACGCGAAAAACGTTTGCCTAAGCAAGTCGCTATCATAAACTGCGTACACCCTACTTAAAAGCTGCCTTTGTTTACTTTACCTACTTGCTTGCTCCGACTCTTAACTCAATACTCAGATGAAGACGTAAATTTCAATAACTCTAAAAACAGCCAGTTTCACGCTAGATGACGATGCACTTTTATTGACATTGTCCTAACTAGAAAAAACAACTGTGTCCTGCTACCGATGACAAAATATACAAAAAACAAAAAATGTATATAAATATTAAAGTGCTGTTAACCAGAGGGAGATGCTCGTTCTTCAACCGCTAGCTGCTATAGCCCTACCTTACGGGAAGACTTTCAGGCTTAGGGCAGACGCTACGCGATCGCCTTAAGCCAACGATACGGGCGATCGCAACACACGTGCGCGTCCAAAAAGCCCTATCGAGAACCCATTCATTCAAGACCTTTAGATAAATAGGTTTATGTCCATGACCATCGCCCCCGAACAGATTGAGCGGATTGTTTGGAATCAACATCAAGACCCATTTGAAATTCTGGGTGCCCATCCCATTCAGCAAAATGGCAAAACCGTCTGGGCAGTGCGAGCCTACCTACCCAATGCCAACGCCGCGTGGGTAGTTTGCCCCCAAGAACGGACAGAATATCCCATGCAAGCAGTGCATCACCCTCATTTTTTTGAATGCACCATTGAGATGCCAGAACTGGCAAACTATCAGCTGCGGATTCAAGAAGGGGAACACGAGCGTGTTATCTACGACCCCTATGCCTTCCGCTCTCCCCACCTGACAGAGTTTGACTTACACCTGTTTGCAGAAGGGAATCATCATCGCATCTACGAGAAACTAGGTGCCCATGCAACGGAAATTGATGGGGTAACAGGAGTTTATTTTGCAGTTTGGGCACCCAATGCCCGCAACGCTTCTGTCTTGGGGGATTTTAATAACTGGGATGGTCGCAAACATCAAATGCGTAAAGGTTCCACCGGCATCTGGGAAATGTTCATCCCAGGTTTGGGCGTTGGGGAACACTATAAATATGAAATCAAAAACGCCGACGGTCACATTTACGAAAAATCCGATCCCTACGGCTTCCAGCATGAAGTGCGTCCTAAAACAGCATCGATTGTCACTGACTTAGATTCCTACCAATGGAATGACCAAGATTGGATGGAAAAGCGCCGCCACACCGACCCGCTCACCCATCCTATCTCTGTCTATGAAGTTCATCTAGGGTCTTGGCTGCACGCTTCCTCTGCTGAACCGCCACGGTTGTCCAATGGAGAGACAGAGCCAGTGGTAGTCGTCTCTGACTACAAACCAGGAGCGCGTTTCCTCACCTACCGGGAACTGGCAGAACGGCTAATTCCTTACGTTAAAGAGCTGGGATTTACTCATATTGAATTATTGCCAGTCGCTGAGCATCCTTATGATGGCTCTTGGGGGTATCAGGTAACAGGGTACTATGCCTGCACTTCCCGTTTTGGGACACCTGAGGACTTCATGTATTTTATTGACCAGTGCCACCAGAACGAGATTGGGGTGCTAGTGGACTGGGTTCCGGGTCACTTCCCCAAAGATGGTCACGGTCTCGCCTTCTTCGATGGCACTCACCTTTACGAACACGCCGACCCCCGCAAAGGCGAACACAAGGAGTGGGGAACTCTAGTCTTTAACTACAACCGCAATGAAGTGCGGAACTTCCTGGTTGCCAACGCCCTGTTCTGGTTTGACAAGTACCACATTGATGGAATTCGTGTGGATGCTGTGGCGTCGATGCTTTACTTAGACTATTGCCGTGAGCCTGGGGAATGGTTGCCTAACCAGTACGGCGGCAGAGAAAACATTGAGGCGGCTGATTTTCTGCGTCAGGCGAATCATGCAATTTTCAGTTATTACCCTGGTACCTTGTCGATTGCAGAAGAGTCAACTTCCTGGCCTATGGTGTCTTGGCCTACTTACGTAGGAGGACTGGGCTTTAATTTGAAGTGGAACATGGGCTGGATGCACGACATGCTGGACTATTTCCACATGGATCCCTGGTTCCGTCAGTTCCACCAGAACAATATTACTTTCAGTATGTGGTACAACCACAGCGAGAACTTCATGTTGGCCCTATCTCATGATGAGATAGTTCACGGCAAGAGTAATATCATTGGTAAGATGCCGGGGGATGAGTGGCAGAAGTTAGCGAATGTCCGCTGCTTATTCGCCTTTATGTTTACTCACCCAGGCAAGAAAACTCTATTTATGAGCATGGAGTTTGGGCAGTGGAGTGAGTGGAATGTCTGGGGTGACTTAGAGTGGCATTTGTTGCAGCATGAGTCGCATCAAAAACTGAAGCGGTTTATGAGTGAACTCAACCATGTCTACCGCAGCGAATCAGCTCTTTTTACTCAGGATTTTGCTCAAGAAGGCTTTGAGTGGATTGATTGCAGCGACAACCGTCATAGCGTGGTCGCGTTTATCCGCAGGGCGAAAGATTCGGAGGAGTTTATTATCACAGTGTGCAATTTTACTCCTCAGCCGCATAGTCACTACCGTGTAGGTGTCCCCGAACCCGGATTCTATACCGAACTGTTTAACAGCGATGCCCGTGAGTACGGGGGAAGTAACATGGGCAATTTAGGCGGTAAGTGGACAGATGAGTGGTCGTTCCACACCCGTCCTTATTCGCTAGACTTGTGTTTGCCGCCACTAGGAGTGCTGGTTTTGAAGCTTGACCGGCAGAAGACAGCAGCCGCGATGCAGTCTTGGCTGTCTCAGGGATAGTAGGATTTCTTGTTCCCAGACAACTGTTCTGGGAACGGAAATCTAGATGCGATCGCATTCCTGATTACCAAGCGAGAATAGCGATCGCATTCACACTTTGCAACCTTTATCTTGCTCTTTTCGCATCGCTCCCAAAAGGGTGGAAACAAATACACAGCGTTTGATTTCCCCACCATTCTTAATGTTCAGCGTTACCCTTGCCAGATATAAGTTCTCTTGCGGATTCATAATTACGCAACCTCTATAGTCAAACCGAACTCGGCGCGGACTACCTAAGGACTGTGAAGCTAAGGTGGTATTAGGAGCGTCTATTTGAATACTTTGCTCAAAATTCTGCCATTGTCCGGGGCTGGGGTTAATACCGGCACGGTGAACTGCCCACTGAACAACTTCATTTTGTTCTTGAAAGCTAGCTTCCCAAGCAACTTTGTCGCGCTTAGCGTTGCTTTGGGCTTCTCGCATCGCTCGGTAAACTTGGTCTTGGGCGACTCTGAGACGTTGGGCATTGAGAAATCCCACCCAACTGGGGGCGGCGATCGCGCTTAAAATCCCTATTATTAAAATTACTACTAAACTCTCTATCAGCGTGAACCCGCCGCTGGAGCAATTAGATAACTTTTTACGCATTAGCTAGATACTAAAAAGACACACCCAATTTCTCAAGTTTCCTTGTTTGATGTGTCTTTTGAGTTCCGTATCTTCGCTGATTTTTACAATTGACTATTAGTTGTAGTCAGTATTTTTTCCAATAGCGATCGCGCCCAATATCCCTATTATTAAAATTACTGCTAAGCTCTCTATCAGCGTAAATCCAGCGGTTGAGAGTTGCAATCTTTTGTGGATTACCTATATGCACAAAATTCGCACCCAACTTCTCAAGTTTCTTCTTTGGGTGCGTGTTTCGGATTCTGTATCTTCGCTGATTTTTAATTAGCTATGTTTCCAGCTATTAACTAAGGGCATTTATCATCTGTCGCGGCTTGGATTGCCCCCAATAAAGTTGCCACCTTGACGCACCGCTTGGGTCCTGTAGGCGCTGTATAACTACTATTGGCTGTAGCCACTGCGATAGTTAAACCTGTGTCGGCATCCTGTGGTAGAGTACCCTGATAATTAAAAGTAATTGTTTTCGCAGTTGTTGGAGCATAACTGACACTGCCAACTTTGTTAGGAGTATTGATGTTGGTGTAAAGTAAAATTTGACCTGGTTTGATGTCTTGATTTTCTCCTAACTTCTTCCACTCATTAGCAGGAATAGTAGCGGCAGAAACATCAGCACGATGAACAACCATCTTCGGAACTTGACCGTCAGTTTTAAAACTGACACTATAATCGCGCTTTGTCCTTTTAGCCTCTCGCTGGGCTTCTCGAAGGGCATTTAAGGCGGCATCGTTAACAGCATTCACTCGTTGACGATTCAGAAAGCCAAGCCAACCTGGCGCTGCAATCGCGCTTAAAATCCCAACTATTATAATTACTACCAGCAACTCGATCATCGTAAAGCCAGAGCTAGAGGCAGTTGGCTTGTCCCTATGCCGAGCTTTCTTTGCTGCTTCTACTAAATGCGATCGCTGTAATCTCTTTGGTATAATTAAGCTTCTCATAATTTCCTCTTTGCCTATTAAAGACCCAGCGAACCGCGGCCTTTTACTTGGACACTTGCAGATGGACAAGATGTACCAGGCTTACTGGCATCGCAAGTAGCATCTGGTTTAAATCGAGCTGTGGCATTTCCTTTGATAAATACTTGTGCTAGCGCTTGGGCTGGATCTACGACACAAGCATAAAAGCCATTTATTCCAATAGGTGTAACTGTCTTTGACTGTCCTGTCGTTGGGTCTATGGTAGGTTGGCAAGTCCCTATAGCGGAATCCGAGTCAATATAATCAACTAGGATGCGTGTGGGGGCCTGATATGCATCAGCGCCTTTTGTCCACTGAGTCATGATGCTTGTGA
This sequence comes from Trichocoleus sp. AS-A1, assembly GCF_039962015.1. Taxonomy (NCBI): domain Bacteria; kingdom Bacillati; phylum Cyanobacteriota; class Cyanophyceae; order Leptolyngbyales; family Trichocoleusaceae; genus Trichocoleus; species Trichocoleus sp. AS-A1. The sequence continues at coordinate 48,802 of NZ_JAMPKG010000018.1, forward strand.
TCCCACCCGAAAGGTTGGCGTCAAACATTTTAAAACCCTTATTTTCAGCCGTTTCAGAACCAATATAGGCTGAGGAATTGCTAGCCAGAGCCACAGTATTTTTGGGATTTTTCACCCTATCTTCAATTTGAAATCGTCCAATCCGAGCTTTATTAGACCACGTAGAGTCAGGAGTTTTAATGAGATAGTAGGCAACTAAAGAATACACTACAGCATCGTCACTCTGGTTTTTAGCTGCCCCTGTAACAGGGACAACACCTTTTTTGACTTCACGCTTCCAGAATACGACGACAGGCGTACAGCTGCTACCAGTAGCACAACCAGGGGTCCCTGCAAGGGGTGGTATTTGGGCTTTAATTGCATTTACCCCATTGGCATCGTAAATATAAACTGCCTCTTGCAAATCTTGGGCGATGTAACCAAGGGCTGATTGGATTTCTTGCTCAGTGTTTGCCTTTGCCTGTTCTTTGCGATCTGTTTCCAAAATATTGAGCATGAATCCTAGCAAAGGCGTTATTACTAGAGCTGCCATAATCATAGCCACCAGCAGTTCAATCAGGGTAAAGCCGCCTGTTTTCCGACCCAGATGAGAGCGCTTTAGCTTTAGCTGAGTATTCAGAATAAATTCGAGTGGACTAATCATGCTGCTGTTTCCCCTTTTACTGACCAATATAGAGCAGTCAAAGAATTTGATAATGGCGCTTTGTTTACTCCAAGCCAGCCTCTACTGACAACCTTTGCTGATACCATCCGGTTTTTTAATGCGAGCGCACAAATCATTCAACGAGGATTGACCTGTCGGGGCAATTTCCGTGGTTGTTTGCACGAGTGGCGCTTCACGTCGAGTAGCATCAATTTGTTTTGTAGCCGTGACTCCACCTGTGAAACTAGATTGGGTTTCACCTCCACCTCCTACCAACGTCGTACCGCTCTTAAAGGCATCTGCCCTGTAAACTCGCACCCCGAGGCTGTAGCCTTTGCTAGCATCAGTTGCAGTTACGTATGAACTTGAGTAGCCAAACCCTTGAACTATCATGTCTTGGAGGCTATCTGTGGTACACGTTCCATTACCGTCACCATCAACGCAGTATAAGTTAGCTGGTGAAGTGCAATAATCTATGTTCTTAGAGCAGGTTAAAGTTCCGGAAGTTGGGGGGGCTACTGTACCTAGCATAGTTGTGCTGGTGATAGGTGGAGAAGCTACCTTGCCAGAGCGGACACCATCAATGTAGGTTGAAGCGGCTTTAGAGGCCAGTTCCACCCGTTTAGCCTGTAGCCTGGTTGCTGTGGACAGAACAATAACTGGTGCGATCGCTGTCATTAAGATAGCAATCACAATAATTGCCAGCAACGACTCAATCAAGGTGAAACCAGTCTCGCTAGACTGGGAGGAAACGTGCTTGTGCTTGCGCTTGCGCTTAATCATGGTCAGCTAAATCCCAATAGGTTCTGGACACGGCTCTATCAGTTGTTATGGAATGGCAGGGCAGTTACTAGGACGCTGGTTTGCATTAATGGCTGCTCCCGCAGCTTTACCTTGAGCATCGGCTGTTGCCGCACACAATAATGTTTCAATCCACGGATCGTCCCGATTTACTTCTCTAAAGTATTCGCTAGGAGGAGTAGTAGGCGGTTGTGTGAATTGTTGCGTAATCAAATCAGGCAACTGAGACAGCAGGCCCACATCATAGCCCCATTGGCGGTTAGGTGGGTAATAGAAGGGCGACATCCCCTCAGTGCTGCTCCCGGTGAGTGGGGTGTTTTTAGTTCTATAAACCTGTCGGTAGTCTGCGCCGAACAGAGTTGTGTCTCCCTTGGGGGTAGAACCAGCTAGTTGAATTGTTTGCCAGGGGGCTGTAGCGTAGGCACTGCGTTTGTACTGGATTAATGAACCACTAATCCGGCTATTAACGTTTTCCCAGTTTTCTAAGAAACGCACAAAGTTTTCCAAACCGCCGTTAGATTCTGTAGGACGTGGAGGTGTGTCACCAGCGATCGCTACTAGATTAGATTTTGTCTCAGTAGCTGTCTGCATCCAGTTTTTGCCCGTATCTGTAGATATACCCTGTGGATTGAGGGTAGCGCTACCGGGGGTACCAGTCGGTGTGTGTATTTGCAGAACGGGTACTAACAGCGGCTGCTCGGTTGTTCCAGCGGTTAATGGTTTGAGGTAGAACAGGGGCTTATTGTTTGCATAAGTACTTCCCGCAGTTGGGTCTGTGGTGCTATTGCTTGTCCTAAACCATAGTGCGTTATTTGCTGTCCTAGGTACCGTTGGGTACGCCAGTCGATTTATTTTCCCTGCACCTGTACCTATGAGACCCAAAGGAACTGCTGGGGTGTTGTTAATTATTGGTGCTCCGTCTGATTTCAGCAACTGGTTACTGCTATTCCGCCAGAAAGCGACTCGACGGGCATAGCGTTGGTATTCTGGAGCCGCAAGTTGAGCCGTCGTTCCTGCCTTATGAATAGCTGGATCGAAATCAGTAGTACCGGGAGTGATTGCTGAGGCTTTTATGCCTGCTGTAGGGGCAGAGTTATCGAAGGGTGCGGGTAGCTTAACCCACCAGTCGTTAGGTGTACAGCTCGAAACAGGCAGTTTCGGACAGACTTCCATCAAATACTCTGAGGAATTTACCCGTCGCTGAATTGGAGTAACAAAGTTGTTGACATAGGAACTGCCCTGAACTCCAGTAGCAGTAGGAGCTATATCAAAGTCTTTAGGAAAGCCATCTGCTGGCTGAAACCAATCGCTACTGGTGAGGAAGTTATTGTCAAAGAAGCCATTTTGGCTGTACGCCGGTGAAGCTATATTTCCTTGATTATTTCTTAGGTCAAAGTCTCCCTCATTCCGGAAACCGAACCTGTAATTATTAGAAAGCAGAGTAACGGCATCTGCTAAAACTGTTGCCGATCGCCACGTATCACCTGTTTGACATTTGTTGTTAGGAAGTCTAGGGTCACCTGTGCGACAGGCGAAGTTGTCGTTTATATTCGCAGCGGTGCGAGCGTAGAAATTGCTCCAATCATCTGCCAACAAGCTGCCACCTTTAAACTCTTCGCCGCTGCTGTGTAAATTAAAGTCCCCCTTTACGTAAGCAGGCAAGTTGCTAGCCAAGATAAACCCTTTTTCTTCAGGTCTGTAAGCCGTCTGGCGGCTTAAATTGCTGCCATTTGTTAACACAATCGCGTTGGGGCGGCGGGTTGAGTCAAGCTGATAGTCAGTTGGACTTACCAGTTTGCTGCTATTGCTTTTATCCAGTAGTGCGTCATCACGAGTGGCATAAATAATGCCGCTGTTTGGTATCAAATATTCTTGTCCGCCAGGGCCACCGGCAATTGTTTTTGTCCGCAGTAGATTTAAATCTAATACTGTAGCCCGAACTTCTAGAGGCTGACGCAATTCAAGGCTGCGATTGTAATCTGTACTAAGTGGGGCTGTGGCAGTCCCAATGGATTTTATCTCTCTAGCGTCAAGGAATGTTGTTTCGTAGATGGCTCCATGAGGGACTGGCGGAGCAGCCATTGGCACTGGGCTAGTAGTTTTTAAAAGCTCTATCGCACAAATCGCTGTATCAATTGCTGAATTTTCAGCTAGCGACAGTGGCTTATTTAGAGTATTTTTTTCCAAAGCATTTCTTAATGGTTCATTAGCAATCCGCCCATCAGGAAATACCAGTCGGGCCTGTCGGGTTAACTCAGGCAAATAGGCAGCAATATTTCTGCCAGGAAAAGCGTAAACGATGCCGTTGTTGGACTTGCCATTCGCCAACCCACCCGGACTTGCGGTTTGATCAGCTGAAGGATTTGTCCAGTTTGTTAGCAGAGCCTGTTCGTTTTGGGCAGTAATCGCATTTGTAGGGTTGTAGTAGCTACTCACACATGCAATTGGTTTCTGAGCGGCTCCCGCTTCTTGCGCGTAGTGATAAACGGCTGTGGCTCTCATGAGCAGGTCGCCCTTTCTTGGCTGTAGAACTCCACTTACATTCACTACACCTGACATAGGCATAGAGTCAGGCCAGACATAGATGTTAGGCAAAGCAGCGTAGTTAGGCGGCGGCGTCGCACCTGTATTAAGGGTAGGATTCGGCAGAAAGGAATTTGCGGTGCGGGGTCTGAGGGCTACTCCATTTGCAACAATCCCATCATCATCAACATAAATTCCTGCACCTGTGACTATACGCAAACCCCCCTGATTATCGAGCGGGTTCGGTTTCGCCTCAGCGGCTTTTTGTTCCATTAAACCGTCCCGCTCCGTAACACCCGCATTTAGACTCGTAAGCTTATCGACGCGGGTGGTGCGGGTGCGAGCCTGAGTAGCAGGGTTGTTACCCACTTCATCCCAGTTGTTCGTAGGTAGAACCTTTTGAGGCGAGTCTTTCCCGATGAACTTTGCTGTTGTGGTGTCATACCAGAGGAAAGGCAGGTTGTTGCCGACCAAAATGCGATCGCCAATCAATTTTTCCCGCCCCTTATAAACCTCCTGCTGTTTTTGCGGTTCTGTCGCCGGTAGTTTATTAAGTTGCAGCGTCAAGCCAGTGTTAGAGGTATTATTATTTGTGAAATCAAACGGATATACCCACTTATCCAAAGGTCTTAAAGAATCGCCGCTACCTAGCAGCACACTCGCTGCCGTTTCAGTACCTACCCCGCTGGCTCCAAAAGCAACTTCCTTAAATGGAACGCGGCGCAGGCGTTTCCCAAAGTAGATTTCCAGTTCTTCTCGGCGTAACTCGACTGGATCTAAAGTGTTGCCAGATGCTGCTTGGCGCTTGACAATATTAGTCTTAACTTCCGATGGATCTGTTGTATCAGCTTTAGCAAACTGTGCATCTACTAATAAGTTCAACCGTTGAGCATAAGCCAGGCTATTATAGGCTGTATCTGTTGCTGTTTCCGCCACAGACTTATTGGTAGCATTGATATTAGCACCAAGAGGATTAGCTCCGGGATTAGCATCTGGGTTAAATAAATCTACCTGAACTCCATTTCCTTCTCCCTCCCCAGTAATGCGACCATTCCCTACGTTGCCACCGACTATAATTTTGCTATTTTCTGCCTCAAAGAAACAAGAATCTGGGCTACTTACTTGATATAGCCTGATAGGATCGAAGACTTTACCAGTTAGCAAGTTAGCATTCGCAAATATACGTCCATTCAGCTTTAAACCAGCGCCTGGTGCAATCTCTAGATCGTCTTCATAGACAACCGCATTGTTAGTGAGGGGGATGCGAGCTTGATCTTGCTGAAACTCCAGCGCCGAAAATCCTTTGGTTTTTGCTGCTTCATATTTACCTGCATTTGTACCCGTATCCAGACCGAGAGCCGCGACATCTGTAATCGGTACAGTAGCAGTAAAAACATAGAAACTTTTCTTCAGCTTCGAGCCTAATTTTTGCCAGTTTGTGTCCCCCACTAAGCTAGCGCTAGTACCTGATGCGGCTGGGCACTGATTGCTGGTTGAACTTTCATCTAAGGGAGGCGTTCTGGCTTCTAAAGGGTTTCGAGGTCGATCAAATTTTCCGCTAGTATCGCGAGTAGGACTCCGAAAGAAAATACCGTATAGCGTAAAACTATCAAACTTGCCATCGTTATCTGTATCAACTGGATATCTCCAAGCAGTTTTTAGGGTTTCTTGCTTTTCCAGCTGACCTGTTTCATTTAACGCACCGCCATTTTTATCTATATCAAAACCCAGCTTCAACGGAACCTCATCACCCAGCGTATAGGCTTTAATACTGCTGGTCATAGCCTCGGAGAGAGGGCTATCCCCAGGCGTTGAGCGCGGCAGTGTGGGGTCAGTAAATAAAGCTGCTATCTTAGCTTTAGCGCGATCAATCGCTGGAGTTCCAGCCGCCAGCACTGCCGTATCTACCCGAATATTGCTGGCATTTTTAGATCGATCGAAAGCTCGGAACATCATGGCGGTGGTGAGCAATATGACCACCAAAATCACCATTGTGACAGTTGGCAGCAAAAATCCTGCCGTACTAAGCTTTGAGCTTCGACCGATAACCATTAAGCTCCGCAAGAGCCAGTTCATGAGCGTTTTGGTAATCACTCTTGCTAGCTGCATCATTTGTCGGAAAAAATTCTGGATAGCTTTAACTAGCTTGTTGCGGGATGACATGGCTGCTTTCCTGTCAAAGGTGAGAGATGGGTGGAATGAAGAGTTTAAAACTTAAAAAATTAAGAACTGGCGTCGAAAGGGTTGAGAAAAGGCTGAATGCCTAAAATTTCGCTTTTTATGAGGTGAGGGGAAGCTTCATCAAAAATTTATAGTTCGACATTTCTCCTCTGTCTTAACAACCCAATTTCTGGCGGGCAACCGGGAAACTACGCACTCAGATGTTTAACGGCTGTTTAATGGCTTGTTAAATTTTTCAGTACCTTTCCGGAGTAGAAATGTCGGTTCCGTATTCTGGAATAAAGGCTAGATGTGCGCTTCCCCCAAGGGATAGATTTAAGAGTCTCTATAAACCATCTTTGCAAACATAGCGTTTAGCTTCAACACAACTTAACAAAAAATCGGGGTAGATTTACTGTAGTTAAGATACCCAGATGTTGTGCAAAACCTATCACCTCTAGTAAAAAAATAAAGAAACTGCCCAACACGCACCATGAAGTGGGGTATCAGGCAGCAAATAAATAACAAAGTGTAGAGACATCGCGGGCAACGTCTCTACTAGAAGCTATAAGCACTCAGGGACTCTCTAGAGGCTGTACTAATAGTGATTCAGGTTAATTCCCGCTTCTTTAGCCATCGTTTGCAGACCCTTTAGCTCTAGAGTCTTGATTGCCTTCGTAGAAAGCCTTAGCTTCACCCAGCGATTCCCTTGAGGCCACCAAACCCGTTTCCATTGCAGATTTGCTTCCTGTAGCTTTTTGGTACGCCGGTGAGAGTGAGAAACTGCATAGGCATTATTCGCCTTTTTGCCGGTCAGCTGACATTTGCGCGACATAGTCTAATCTCCAGATTTTCGGTCGTTATTTAGATATAGCTTTTAGATTGTACCCAAGCTATTGCTTAGGTGGGCACTGCCCACCCATACTCGCCTAGCGTTCTGTCAGACGAGTTAGCACTTGATTCGACCGTTCCACAAAGGATTTCATCCCTTCAGCGTCAAATCCTTTCTGAGCCATTAGCGCCAAATCATAGATATGCTGGCACATCAGATTAGCCAAATCGCCGGTGGGCGATTGACCGTCACCTTGGATAATACTACCTTGGCTCAACTGAACTAGATTTTGAATCAGCGGGTGCGCGGTATTGACCACTAAGGTGTGTTCTTCGGGAAACTCAACGTTTTGCTGCTGCATCAATGCGTTCATCTCCCGCAGACGCCGCAGAACTTCTGGCAAGAGTACCATTGCTGGTGGGGTTCCCTGAGGATCATCTGACTTGAGCGCCTCGGTGCGGATGTTCAGTTTGGGCTTGTTGAGGGCTTTCTGAAATAACTCTTTGATCTGTTCTGAGCGAGTTTTGTTAGTTTTGGGGTCAACAATTTCTCCTGCTTTATCCTGGTCAAGCAGGGTTTGGTCGAGGTCAGAGTCTACGCGGGAGAACTTAACATTCGGATGTTCATGCTCTAGGAAGCTGATGAAGTGAGAGTCTATGAAGGAGTCCATAAACAGGACTTCTAGACCTTGGTTTTTGTGTAGTCCTACGTAGGTCGCCTGGGAGACTTCATCGGTGCAGTAAAAAACTCGATTTTCGTGGCGGTCTTTATTCCGTTCCAGGTACTCTTTGAGGGTGGTGTAGTTAGTGGCGAGGGCTTCGGACTGAGGGCTGAGAGGTGAAGAAGCCGAGGTTTGACTTGGGGTCACTTCTTGCCAGACATCGCCCTCTTGAGATTGCACTTCAACGGCTGGGATATCGGATTGAGCAGTTTCTGGAGCCGCAGGTGTAAGGTTCGCAGTGGTGCGATAAATCAGGATGTCTTCGACTTGTTTTTTGAATTTGTCGTCGTTGAGGGAGCCGAATTTGACGAAAGTGCCTACGTCTTGCCAGCAGCGGATATATTCGCCGCGATTTTCGCGGTAAAGTTCTTTCAAGCGATCGCCTACTTTCTTGGCAATGTAATCGGCAATTCTCCGCACTGTCCGGTCGTTGGTTAAGGAACTGCGGGAGACATTCAAGGGGATGTCAGTGCTATCAATGACGCCTCGCAGCGGCAGCAGGAACTTGGGAATAACTTCTTCGCAATGGTCGCTGACAAATACTTGATTGCAGAACAGCTTAATTTGCCCTTTGGTGGTGTCTACATCCGGCTTGAGCTTCGGGAAGTAAAGAATCCCGTTCAGGATGAAGGGATAGTCGGTGTTAAGATGCACCCACAGCAGCGGCTCTTCTTGGAAAGGGTAGAGGTAGCGGTAGAATTCTAGATAATCTTCTTTGGTCAGATTTTGGGGCGATTCCTTCCAAGGTGCCTTTTGGCGGTTGATTGTCTCTCCGTCCAGTTGGATAGCTACTGGCATGAAGTCGCAGTAAGTTTTTACCAACTGCCGAATCCGCATTGGTTCCAGGTATTCCACTTCCTCATCCTGAAGCGTGAGGGTGATGGTGGTGCCGCGTTCAGTTTTTGGTGAGTCTTCTAACTGAAATACGGGTGAACCATCACAAGACCAGTGGACGGCGGAAGCTCCTTGCTGGTAAGAAAGGGTATCAATCTCGACTTTTTGGGCCACCATGAAGGAGGAGTAGAAGCCAAGACCGAAGTGACCGATAATTTGTTGATCTGCGCTGGCTTTGTACTTTTGGATAAATTCTTCGGCGCTAGAGAAGGCAACTTGGTTGATGTATTTCTTGACCTCCTCTGCCGTCATGCCGATACCGTTATCCGAGATGGAGAGAGTTTTTTTGTCTTTGTCAATTGCGATTTTGATTTCTGGTTCGCCCAGTTCGCCGGTGAATTCGCCTGCGAAGGAAACCATCTTGAGTTTCTGGATGGCATCCACAGCGTTTGAAACCAGTTCCCGCAAGAAGATCTCGTGGTCTGTGTAGAGAGATTTCTTGATAATCGGGAAAATATTCTCGGTATGAATTGTGATTGTGCCTTGTTCCAGCATAGTTAGGGATCTCTAATTCGCTTGCTTGGAGTATCTTAAATATTGATTGTGAGCGATCGCTGTTCGTTCTGAGTAGAGGACAAAGCTGCTTAACCCTATGGGATTCCCGCCCATCGAGATGCGGATTTCCCTACTTTCTAGTTTAGTAAGGGAAATTGTAACTGGGCGCGATCGCTCAATCCCCACACAAAATGCTGATTATTCAGTTTTTTTAGTTCCAATTAGTAGTTATAGAGTTTCAAGAGGGGGATATTTTTTCAATTGTCGGACTTAATTTCTTGAGTAAACTTTATAGCTTCATCTGCCAATAGTGTTTATTCAGTCAAAGCGTTTTTGCTCTACAAGAGCTAATAAACTATTTTTTTATGTTCGCTACTAGTCGCTATAGTCATGTTGATGACGGACATCAATGCAGCTAAACTCCCAATAGGCAATATGATTTAAATTTTACTCTCTTTTCTTTAGGAAACTAAGTTTATCAATAATTGTTTAACGCTTTGGCTAACACTTGCCCAATTTAACCGAGATTGATACTCATCAAAAGCTGACATAGCTAGTTTTTTATAATCTGTATAATCTTCCATTATAGACACTATATAGTCGCAGTAATTTGAAACACTAGCATCTATTGAAAAAGTTCTACCATTAACCTTTTCTTTAATAATGGTTTTAATACCGCCTACATCACTTGCCAAACAGGGTACTCCAAAGGAATTTGCTTCAATTAAGACGTGGGGGGAACAATCTGCTAAAGTAGGCAAAATTAAAAAATGGGATTCAGTCATAAGTTTATTCAATTTATTTAATCCTGCTTGGGTAGATTTATCAATGAATCCTTGAACTTCAACAAAATTGGGCAGAGGCTCGTTAAGAGTTGGTTTACACCCAACTACTGTTAATGTTGTATTCAAGCCCATTTGGTTTAATTGCTTCGTTACATCAAGGGCTATATTCCCCCCTTTGCGGAGCCAATCAACACCCACGAATAGTAATTTACATGGACGGGAAATTCTAGATTCCAATATCTTATAAATATCATCTTTTGTCCGATTACACTCTATATTAGCTCCCCAAGGAACGACTTGTACTTTAGACGGATTCATCCCATAGAGTTTAATCGCTGTTTGAGCAGCCCAGTCTGACGAAAATATTATTAAATTGCATCTATCTAATGCGTATTTTTCTAAAATATATATATTATTTCTAGTGTTGTTACATAAATTGCTTAAATAAGGATAAAAATCAATCAATCCTGCCAAAGTTGTATCTATCCATAGCACAATAGGTTGCTCACAGTTAAGATAGGCAACCGGCAGTGCATTTTCTGTACACAACACAATATCTGCGTTTATACCAGATATTTTTTTCGAAATTTGAGTTGCATAATCTCTTACGACTAAGGGTTCTGACCAGCCGTAATAATCTTTCTTAAATAAATATCGATAAAAGCTCCACTTAATTTTGGTTATCAATGTAAACTTTTTTTTCAAAGGGCTAATATAATTTAAGCCGATTGATTGAGATTCTAAATTTTTTGAAATGTAATGAGCTGCTCCCCATATACCTACATGATTTTTGGGAGGCTTAGAATACCTGGTTAATTCAAAGGTTGTTACATAAGCAATTTTCATGAATTTAAGCTAATTTTAGGTTAGATAAAATTAAGTTGATTTATAACTTAAGCTACAGTAATTCTGTTAATAGACTTTTGACAGTTTTTCCGGCTACGCTCCAATTTAATCGAGACTGATACTCATTAAATGAAGAAATTGCTATCCTATCATATTCATAAACTTGCTTAAAGGTTTGTAAAATATAACTACAATAATCTGCCACGCTAGCATCTAATGAAAATATTTTACCATTGAAATTGTCTCGAAGAATGGTTGGTATACCACCAACATTTGTCGATATGGATGGCAATCCAAATGAACTTGCTTCCCGAATAACAGCGGGTGTCCAGTCTTCCCTTGAAGGTAAAATAAGAAAATGTGATTCCATAAATAATTGTTCCAGTACTTGCTGACCCTCCTTTTTCGCTCTATCTATAAAACCAAACGTTCGCACAAATTTGGGTAAAGGTTCATTACTTATAGGTTGACAGCCTGCTATACTTAATTCAGTAGTTAAACCTGATTTATTTAGCTCTTTAGCAATCTCCAGAGCTATATCACCGCCTTTTCTCAACCAATTAACTCCCAAAAAAAGCAATTTACATGTTTTTGAGCTTTTTGATATTAAAATACTTTTAATATCATCTAACGTTCGGTTACATTCTATATTTGCGCCGCTAGGAACTACTTTTATTTTTGATGGATTAACCTCATAAGTTTTTATTACTGCTTGAGCAGCCCGTTCTGATGAAAATATAACTAATTTACATTTTTTTAAAGCTAATAAATCCATATGAGTTAGATTCTTAATCGATTCTCTACAAGGAACTCCATTCGGTAAAGAATTTAGAATTCCAGAGTAAAGAGAGTCAGTCCACAGAATAATATGTTGCTTGCACTCTAGATAAGCAACCAAATTTATGTTTGGAGATACAACTATATCAGCATTGGTATTCAATAGCTTTTGGGAAATTTGATTAGCGTAATTCCTACCAGCAGATGGTTCTGCCCAATACTGATAAGTATCTTTAGTTATAGGTTTATATAGACGATACTTTAACTTTGCTAGCAATGAATGTTTTTCTTTTAAACAACCAATATATTCAAAAGAATCGAATTGTTCTTCTAGTGTTTTATACATATAATAGCTACTTCCAAAGTGACCAAGTAGATGATGAGGAATGTTTGCTTTTTTTGAAAAGTCGTATTGAGTCAAAAATGCTATTTTCATTGCTTTTTTAATATTTATTTTGAGTTCATCTATAGTTATTTTTCAATAAACACCTAAATATTAAGGCAATTAAACTGAAACCTCAAGAAGTATTTCCGAGAATTGTCTTTAATAAACTAGAATTTGCTTATTGACTAAACCCGATATGACTCTATTAAAAATATCATGATAAGTAGTGCATGCTATGTTCATTGACTTTGTTCAAAGTTTGCGTTTACGTTAATAAAATCTTTGACTGGCAATTTTTTATATATTCCTAAAAAAGGGCTATAAAGTTGCCCTAATTGGGACTGAAGTTCACAAGCTTGAACAACATTATTGGGTAAAGAATTTTTATTTTTTAGGTAGTAAATTAATATTTTTAAGCTATTGCGTAATGTAAAAAATGGTATCAAAAAAGGTAGGAAGGGACGCTGCCATCGATAAAACCGAGTGACTCGCGTGAGATGATTGGAAAGGCCATATCCATGAGCCAGTCTGAGTAGATAGGCTTGTTCTAATCGATATGGGGGAATATGATGCCAAATCTCCATTTTGGGATTGTGCCAAACTTCCCACTTACTATTTTGAATATAGAACATTATTTCGGCATCTTCTCCGGCAGCCATTGTTTTCTCGTCTCTGCCAGGTATTAGGAGTTTTTCTGGAGGAGGAACGGCGTCTTGCCATGCCTGCTTCCGGATGACTGAACCGGGTGCAGCAGGAATTCGGCGCGGTTTATCGGAACGCTTGTAGTGAAAAGGCGTTGCACCTCGGTTATAGATAGTAAGATACCCTTTTATTTGCTCAAAGTAGGGGGGTGGTAGTTCATCGAGTTTGGCATGAATAATGCCACCATAGGCTCCCACTTGAGGGCGATCGCAACCAAAGCGATAAGCTTCGGCTATCCAGTTGTCTGCTGGTAGATTATCGTCATCCAAAAATCCAATCAAGTCGCTGCTTCTAGCTTCCTGCACGGCTCGATATCGAGCATAGGTAGCGCCTTGTTTGGCTTCAAAAACATATCTTAACTGGCTATCTTGACGCCAATTGGTTGCATAGCGAGCAACGACAGCAGCAGTATCGTCATTGCTGTTGTTGTCAACAACTAGCACTTCCCATTCAATATCCTCTGTACCAACTTGATGAAGCAGTTGATCTAGAACTTCGGGCAGACGTTCTGCACCGTTATATGTGCAAATGGCTACAGTAAAGTCCACGGATATGTTCTTGGCGTTGTCGCATCAATTTTGGATGTTGTATTGCTTTCAGACTAACAGTAGAGACGTTTAGAGGCAACGTCTCTACTGATGATTGTTAAATGATTTGAGCTTCAAGGAGGCTGAGGGACTGTTTTTTGCTGAAAGTCAGCGTATTGTCCACACAATCAACCAAGATGGTGTCGCCACTCACGAAGGTATTTTCTAGCAGCGCTGTGGCAAGGGTATTTTGCAATTCACGCTGAATGGCGCGTTTCAAAGGACGAGCACCATAGATTGGATCGTAGCCGACTTCTGCCAAGTGGTCTTGGGCAGCTGCCGAGAGTTCGATGGTGATTTTTTGATCGGCTAGCAGCTTCTCAATCTGTTTGATTTGAATACTAACAATCTGGCGCAGTTCCGAGCGTTCCAGCCGGTGGAAGAGAATAATGTCGTCCACGCGGTTGAGGAATTCGGGGCGGAAATGCGATCGCAAAGCATCCGTTACTTTCTTCTGCATCAATTCGTACTGGTCCTCGTTCCCCCCCAGATCGAGAATATGCTCGCTGCCGATGTTGCTTGTCATCACAATCACCGTATTCCGGAAATCTACCGTCCTGCCTTGGGAATCGGTAATTCTTCCATCATCCAGCACTTGCAGCAAGATGTTGAACACATCGCGGTGGGCTTTTTCCACTTCATCCAGCAGCACGACCGAGTAGGGGCGACGGCGAATTGCCTCAGACAGTTGACCGCCTTCTTCGTAACCGACGTACCCTGGAGGGGCACCTACGAGGCGAGAGACAGCGTGTTTTTCCATATACTCGGACATATCAATCCGTACCAGGGCGTCCTCGCTGTCAAACAGGAACTGAGCTAAGGCACGGGCTAGCTCGGTTTTGCCCACCCCTGTTGGCCCCATAAACAGGAAAGAACCGATCGGGCGACTAGGATCTTTCATCCCCGCGCGGGTGCGACGGATAGCAGCAGAAACGGCGGCAACGGCTTCTTGCTGACCGATCACCCGTTCGTGGAGATGAGATTCAAGCTGGAGTAGCTTTTGCCGTTCCGACTCTAGCAGGCGGTTGACTGGGATACCCGTCCATTTAGCGACAATTTCGGCAATGTCGTCTTCGCGTACCTCTTCCCGCAGCAAGGCAGCACCGCGAGATTGCAGTTCCAACAGTTGGGCTTCTTTGGCTTCCCGGTCGCGTCCTAAAACCTCCAACCGTCCATACTTCAGCTGAGCAGCTTTGTTAAGGTCGTAGGCGCGTTCTGCCTGCTCTATTTGCACCCGGAGTTTATCTTCTTCCTCCTTCACTGCGTTAATGTCTTCTAAGAGCTGTTTTTCTGATTGCCACTGGGAACTGAGTTGAACTTGTTTTTCGCTCAGGGAGGCAATCTCTTGTTCAATACGCTCTAAACGCTCTTGAGAAGAACGGAAGGCACCCACAACGGTTGTTAAACCCGTCCGTTGACCTTCTCCTTGCAGGGAGAGCTTTTCCATCTCTAGCTGCATCACCCGTCGGTCAATTGCCTCTAGTTCTACCGGCTTGGACGTAATCTCCATTTTCAGCTTGGCAGCAGCTTCATCGACCAAGTCAATTGCTTTATCTGGCAAAAACCGCTCGGTGATGTAGCGATCGCTCAAGCTGGCGGCGGCAACTAAGGCAGAATCGGTAATCTTCACGCCGTGGTGGACTTCGTAACGTTCTTTCAGCCCCCGCAGAATCGAAACCGTGTCTTCTACGCTGGGCTGATTAACATAGACTTGTTGAAACCGGCGTTCGAGTGCCGCATCTTTTTCAATGTGCTTGCGGTACTCGTCTAGGGTCGTCGCGCCAATGCAACGCAGTTCTCCCCGCGCCAGCATCGGTTTAAGCAAGTTACTCGCATCCATTGCCCCTTGAGTGGCACCCGCACCAACCACCGTGTGCATCTCATCAATAAAGAGGACAATCTGACCGACTGAATCGATGACTTCTTTTAGCACCGATCTGAGGCGGTCTTCAAATTCTCCCCGATATTTGGCTCCCGCAATCAGACTCCCCATATCCAGGGCAATTAGGCGGCGGTTCTTCAAAGATTCAGGTACATCGCCGTTGATGATGCGCTGGGCTAACCCTTCTGCGATCGCTGTCTTACCTACTCCTGGTTCCCCAATCAAAACGGGGTTGTTCTTACTCCGGCGAGATAGCACCTGCACCACGCGGCGAATTTCCTCATCTCGCCCAATTACGGGGTCTAACTTACCGGATTTGGCTGTTTCTGTCAGGTCGCGCCCGTACTTTTCCAAGGCTTCATAGCGAGCCTCGGGATTTTGGTCTTTTACTTTCTGCGTACCCCGAACCTCTTTGATCGTTGCTTCTAGCTTTTGCCGATCGAAGTTGAAGCTTTTAAGCAACCGGCGTCCGATGCGGTCATCTTCGACGAAGCCGACTAATAGATGTTCTACCGAGATGAATTCGTCCTGCAAGGTAGTTCGTGAGGCTTCAGCTCGGTCTAACATGACATCTAAGCCCCTCCCCAGGTACAACTGGTCAACGACAGCGACTTTGGGCTGGCGTTGGGTGAAGGCTTCGAGTTGCGACTTTAACGCCTGGATGTCCACATTGACTCGACTCAAAATCCGATTTGTCAGCCCTTCTTCTTCTTCCAGAAGCGCGATCGTTAAATGCTCTACCTCTAGCTGCTGATTTTTGAATCGACGCGCCACATCTTGAGATTTGATGATGGCTTCCCAGGCTTTCTCAGTAAACTTGGCAGGGTCAGTAGGCTGCATTTTATAAAACGAATCTCAGTCGAATACCGTGTCTCACACGTCAGTATAACAATCTGGAGTCAATGGCTCATTGCCAGATTGCGAATTAAAAAAAATTCCCTCCCTGGTGTGAGGGAAGGAATGGAGGGTGGGATGAAAGTCCACCTTTCGACTCAACAAGGGCGGAGAGACTCCACCCCAATCGCACTTAACTGACTACTTCTGCCTCAACAGGCTCTGGCTTCGGTTCGCGCACTTCCTGCTTGATGGTGAGGTAGCGGATGACTTCTTCCGACAGACGCATTGCCCGTTCCATCGGCGCTATCTGGCTGCCATTGCATTGGTAATTCATCTGGACATAAATGCCTTCCCGATGCTTGCCGATATCTTGAGCTAGACGCCGCCGACCCCGATGCTGGATTTCGATGTCGTGTGCCCCATTGTCGCTCAAAATACCTTGATACTTGGCGATCGCCAAGTTTACTTGTTCCTCGGTCAAATCGGGACGGAGGATGTACATAGTTTCGTAAACGATCTGCATTGCTGTTAATCTCCTTATGGACAAGACGGCTTCTTCTAGCACTGGGACTAGGAAGTTTGGGATTGGGAATGGAAGTCGCACCTTGAAAATCTCAACTCGCTAGCCTATAGCGTCTAAAGATGAAGAAGCAAGGAATTAAAATCTTACTACCAGTCCATCAATTGTACAAAGTTACCAGGGTAAATTCACCTCAACGTCCAGACCACACATCAGCATAATCAAATAGCAGTCAACATTATGGCGCAGCGCTACGTCCGAGTCCGAACCGCAAAAGGACAGACTTACTACGGTTTATTGCAACTAAGCCGAGGCGTTCAGGTGCTTGATGCGCCTCCCTGGTTACACGGGCAACCTACGGATTTGCAGTTAGAACCCGATACTTATCAAATTCTGGCTCCTTGTGCCCCGTCTAAAATTATCGCGGTGGGCAAAAATTATGCCAGCCACGCCGCTGAAATGGGGACGGATGTGCCAAAAGAACCGTTACTATTTCTCAAGCCGCCAACGTGTGTCACCGCAGCGGGGACAGAAATTCACTACCCCCCGCAGTCACAGCGAGTGGACTACGAGGGCGAATTAGCTTTAATCATTGGCGATCGCGTTTATTGCTGTACGCCAGAAGAGGCACAAACTAAAATTTGGGGTTACACCATTGCCAATGATGTTACCGCCCGCGATCTGCAAAAGCAGGATCTTCAATGGACGCGGGCAAAAGGATTTGATACTTTTTGTCCTTTGGGACCGTGGATCGTCCGTGAGTTGAGTCCGGCTGCCCGCTTGCAAACTTTTCTCAATGACGATCCCCAGCCGGTGCAGTCAGCACTGATTAATCAGATGGTATTTGCGCCCGATTTTCTAGTGTCTTACATCTCTCAGGTGATGACACTGTTGCCGGGAGACGTGGTGTTGACTGGAACGCCTCAAGGGATTGGTCCGATGCAGGTGGGCGATCGCGTTCGCATCGAAATTGAAGGCATCGGTCACATGGAAAACACGATTGTGTCACGTCCCACACCAGCCGCGCCCTAACGAGGATTCTGCCTGCGGCAAGAAACTAGGGAACTTGGCTGTAAACTGCCTCTGAAATCCCAGGAATTTCTGCGTAACGTCCTATCACAGACTGAACAACTGAATAGGCGCAGGCAGCAAGCGTTCCTAGAAAAACAACATTAAACAGCGTTTGTCCTACCAAGCCAGTTCCTAGCGCTGGAGTCAAAATTTGCAATGCCATAGTACACAAAAATAGAGCAATGTCTATTAAGAGTGCCTGCATGGTGTTAAAACGAATGAAATGGCTAATCTTTTCGTTTCTAACTACGCCTAAGAACAAGACAAAGAAAATGATTAAACTGGCAAACGGTATACTGTAAATTGCTAGCAACGGTTGTAGCGGCAATAAAATCAGTGCTAAGACAGGAAACTGTCTAAACAGATACGCCCCAAAGGGAAGCACAGAAAGCAAAGGGAGTAAATAAGGAAGGCAAGCGAAAACCCGGTCTTTCGCTGTTGCTGAACCACGCCAAGTCATCGTGCGTTCTCCTGAAATAATATATTTATCGCCAGTTATTACTAAGTTCAGGATAACGCAGATGCGATGTCAACCAGGACACCCCTAGGTCAGACGTGCCTCATCAAAGACAAGGAGCCTGTAGCGTAGGCGCACTCTTGTTTGTCAGAGAAAGTAGCGATCGCCATTAAACCCCAAATCGCAAATAGCACCTCAGCAGGCTTTAAAATTCAGCAAATAAACTTGAGCAAAACGAGATTACTCAATATTGGCAATCCGGAAGCCCATAAGACACTCGTATTGATCGGGTTGATTTTCGGTAAGCTTGTGAATCGCTTGAGCGCAGCGGAGCTGCCCCTGACGCCAGCGGGGTTGACCACTTTGATCGGCAAGTAAACAGGTCTGACAAACTTGTTTGGGGGAGAGTATCTGCTCATCCGTAAGAATGACTAACATTTAATACCTCCACGAGAGCTTTAATTCGCCCGCATCCATTCTAGGTCAGGTTTTCGGCGAAATATGGTAAATTAACATACAGCTTAATGTCCTCTCCTAAAAGTAGGAGTGAGGATGGTTACTAAAGCGACGCTTTGTGCGTGTGGGAAGAGAGGAGGGCAGAAAATAAATTTGGCACCTAACTTTGGGAGCTGAACAGTATGGGCGTCTAATCCCTCTAAAGTCTTGCAGTTTGCGATCGCATCGGTTGCCAAGTGGGTAAGGTTAACATCATGGGCAACTTTTTCTAAACCCCAATTTATCCGGGGTTGGCGATCAAATGTCAAGCAAATTTTTCCAGATCCTCTAGCCCCTTATGAATGGGCGAGAGAAATACAGCAAAATTGCATACTGCGCCAGGTTAGCTAGTTTGGATGAAAGGTTGCCAAAAATTGTTCGCTTCAAGTGTTAACAGAAAAGTTGGGTAGAGACACGACTCCAACAGCGTTAAGATTGAAGACTCCCGAAAATACTGACCTGGGCTAGTAGCGCGGACATGGCGTTGACCGAAAGCGCACCCGAATCAAAGTTTGAAAGGAAGACTGACACTATTTCTAGGGGTTCACTTTGTGAGTAAAACAAACTTAGACTTTCTAGCCGAAACCGATCCTACCGTTGCCAGCTTTGTCCACGAAGAACTCCAGCGCCAACGCGCCCACTTGGAGCTAATTGCCAGTGAAAACTTTACCTCCGCAGCAGTGCTGGCAGCACAAGGCTCGGTATTAACAAATAAGTATGCCGAAGGTTTGCCGGGGAAACGCTATTACGGCGGCTGTGACTTTATCGACAAAATTGAGCAATTGGCGATTGACCGCGCCAAACAGCTATTTGGAGCAGCCCACGCGAACGTGCAACCGCATTCGGGGGCGCAGGCGAATTTTGCTGTTTTCCTGACCCTGTTGCAGCCAGGAGACACGATTATGGGGATGGATTTGTCCCACGGGGGGCATTTAACCCACGGTTCGCCAGTAAATGTGTCGGGGAAGTGGTTTAAGGTTTGCCACTATGGAGTCAGTCAGGAAACCGAGCAGCTAGACTACGAGCAAATCCGGGATTTGGCGCTACAACACCGTCCTAAGTTAATCATTTGCGGCTATTCAGCTTATCCACGCATCATTGACTTTGAGAAATTCCGCGCGATCGCTGATGAAGTCGGAGCTTATCTATTAGCGGATATCGCCCATATTGCGGGTTTAGTTGCCACAGGTCATCACCCCAATCCTCTACCCCACTGCCACGTCGTCACCACCACCACCCACAAGACCCTGCGCGGTCCTAGAGGTGGCTTAATTATGACCAGCGACCCAGAACTCGGCAAGCAACTAGATAAAGCCGTGTTCCCCGGTACTCAAGGGGGTCCCTTAGAACACGTCATTGCCGCTAAGGCGGTGGCATTTGGGGAAGCATTGCAACCCGCGTTTAAAACTTATTCGGCGCAAGTAATTGAAAATGCTCGTGCTTTGGCAACTCAGTTGCAAAAACGCGGCTTCAAGATTGTTTCTAACGGGACTGACAATCACTTGATGCTTGTAGACTTGCGCTCTATCAGCATGACTGGCAAGCGAGCAGATCAGCTAGTGAGCGGAGTGAACATTACCGCGAATAAAAATACCGTACCCTTCGATCCAGAGTCGCCGTTTGTAACCAGCGGCTTGCGGCTGGGTTCGCCAGCAATGACGACGCGCGGGATGTCTACTGGTGAATTTACAGAAATCGGGGATATTATTGCCGAACGGCTCCTGAATCCAGAAGAGGAAGCAGTGGTGGCGGAATGTCGGCGGCGAGTGGCAGCATTATGCGATCGCTTCCCCCTGTACCCCCACCTGACAATTCCCGTACCAGCCTTGGCATAGAAATCTTAGGGGCATAGTAAGGGCGGCTATGCCCCTACTTCCCATTCCCTCGCTTAATTCCCCATCCCCCTCTGCCTCTTCCCGTCTGAAATGTAGTAGACTCTGCCTGACGATTGTTTTGAAGGATGAAAGATCAATAGCGATTAGCAATCAGCTAACAGCTTTTTTTGATTTCTCCCTTCTGATGTCTAGTACCCTACTTAATTTCAGATGCCCCCCCAGCTGTATCACCTGGTTGCCTTTCTCGTATCTGCCTGTGTTGTCCTCTGGGCAACACCCGTTGTGAACAAAATTGGCCTCCAAAAGGGACTGGTTGATTTACCCAGTGAGCGCAAAGTCCATAAGCATCCTATCGTGCGGGTGGGAGGTGTCTCTATCTTTGCAGGCACCATTATTGCCCTACTGATTGTTTGGGGAACCGGGGGATTTGGCGCTTTGAGCGCAGAGAAATCCCTAGAAGTTTGGGGCGTTATCTTGGGTGGTCTTGGTTTTTTCCTGGTTGGCTTAGCCGATGATTTGTTTAGTTTGTCGCCTTTCTTGCGGCTGTTTCTGCAAATTATCATTGCCAGCTGGGCTTGGCACCTCGGCGTCCAAATTGACTTCCTCACCGTTCCCTTCGCTGGACTGGTCACATTGCCAGACACAATTAGCTGGCCGATTACCGTCATTTGGCTGGTCGGTCTGACTAATGCCATCAATTGGATTGATGGTCTAGACGGTCTAGCTGCTGGTGTTTCTGGCATCGCTGCCGTGGTGATGCTGATTGTGAGTTTGTTTATGAACCAACCGGCGGCAGCACTGATTGCCGCAGCGCTTGCCGGTGGCTCATTGGGATTTCTTCGATATAATTTCAACCCCGCTCAGATTTTTATGGGGGATGGGGGAGCCTATTTTATGGGCTTTACCCTTGCTGGTGTCGGCGTAATTGGCTTAGTAAAAAGCACTGCTGTCACTGCGGTATTACTGCCTTACCTGATTCTGGCTGTGCCAATTGTGGATATGTCAGCGGTGATTGTGCAACGGCTGTTGCGAGGCAATTCGCCTTTTATTGGCGATAAATTCCATCTGCATCATCGGCTGCTGCAAGCGGGTCTGCCACAACGTTTAATAGTTTTGTTTATCTACGCTTTGACGCTCTGGGTGGGAAGTTTAGCCCTGGCTCTGGCTAAAATACCAAGCGGACTTGCTTATGCGATGGGTGCAACGTTGTTGTTGGGGTATACCAGCTGGCAAGTTTGGCGAAATTCGCGTATGAGGAGTGAGGAATGAGGAAAAATACAAAATTAAAAAATAAAAAACTTTTGCATGAGTGCTGAAATTATTTGTGTTGGTACAGAACTGCTACTCGGCGATATTCTCAATAGCAACGCCCAATTTTTGGCGCAGCAACTAGCCTCTCTGGGAATCCCCCACTACTATCAAACGGTGGTGGGAGATAATCCTGGCCGTCTCAAGCAGGTGTTGGAGATTGCTGCTGGGAGATCCCATCTGCTGATCTTTACTGGCGGTCTGGGTCCCACTCCCGACGACTTGACCGTGGAAGCGATCGCTGATTTTTTTGGCGTTCCCTTGGTAGAACAACCGGAAATCGTCGAAGACATTACTCGCAAATACGCTATGCGGGGGCGTCAGATGACCCCCAGCAATCGGAAACAAGCGCTCATTCCCCAGGACGCCTCAATTTTACCCAATCCAGGCGGTACAGCCCCCGGCATTATCTGGCAACCCCGCACGGGTCTGACGATTTTGACTTTCCCCGGCGTCCCTTCAGAAATGAAGCGGATGTGGCAGGAAACCGCCGTCCCCTTTCTCAAGAATCAAGGCTGGGGCAAAGAAATCATCTACAGCCGGATGTTAAAGTTCTGGGGAATTGCGGAATCGGCTCTAGCTGAAAAAGTCGCGCCCTTCCTCGACCTCCCTAACCCCACCGTTGCTCCTTACGCCCTTCACGGAGAGGTGCGGCTGCGAGTCTCGGCAAGAGCGGCGTCAGAACCGGAAGCGCTAGGACTAATTGAGCCAGTGGCGCAACAACTGCGGCAGATAGGAGGGCTGGATTATTACGGCACTGACACTGACACCCTTGCTTCTGTTGTCGGCTTTTTGTTGCAAGAAGCAGGGGAAACGCTTTCGGTGGCAGAATCCTGTACGGGTGGAGGATTGGGGCAGATGCTAACCAGTATCGCTGGGAGTTCCAATTATTTTTTGGGCGGTGTCATTTCTTATGACAACTCGGTGAAAATTTCCCTTTTGGGCGTCAATCCAGAAGACTTAGCCCAAGTCGGTGCGGTGAGCGACGCGGTCGCCAAGCAGATGGCAGTGGGTGTAAAGACACGCCTCTCAACCACTTGGGGACTTAGTATCACAGGGATTGCTGGGCCGGGAGGTGGTACGGAAACCAAGCCGGTGGGATTAGTATATATTGGTCTAGCAGGGCCGGATGACACGGTAGAAAGTTTTAAGCACCATCTGGGTCAAAATCGAGAGCGAGACTCGATTCGGTACGCCAGTGCTTCAATTGCCCTTGACCAACTGCGGCGAACAATGTTGAAGAAAAAGTTAACGACGGATGTGTCTTAAGACGGATAGACGCCGCCCGGTCACACACATCCATAGTGAGATTACTCACCTGTTTCTCCATGTGCTAGGGTTAGAATAAATCTTAACCACAATAGGATTCATAAACTCTCACGTTTGCCCTGTTGTTAAGTACTCATCCTGGTTGTATTGCAGGAGTTTTCAATTCAATGGACTATATAGAAAATGTGTTGGAAAAGCTCAAAGAATGGGCACGTAAGCTCATCGAAACGCTCCTGGGACCGGAAGCTGAGCCGGAACCAGAACTGATTCCAATTCCAGTGAATGAGAGATCGTCGCGCCGGCGTAGTTAGTCTATTGAGTTGCTGCTGAAACCTTGGGCATAGTTACTGTTCTGGTGCTGCACGGACCAAACTTAAACCTATTGGGACTCCGAGAACCAGGGATTTATGGCTCTGTGACGTTGGATGAGATTAATCGCCTGTTAGAACAAGAAGGGCAAACGCTCGACTGTAAGGTCTTTACTTTACAGTCAAATCATGAAGGCGTCTTAGTGGATGCAATTCAGAATGCCGTTGGGCAGCACCAAGGAATTTTAATTAACGCTGGGGCATATACTCATACCAGCGTAGCGATACGGGATGCGATCGCGGCTGTTAACCTTCCGACTGTAGAAGTGCATCTGAGTAATATTTACCGACGCGAAGCTTTCCGACATCATTCTTATATCGCACCCATTGCAATTGGACAAATCAGCGGCTTTGGTGCAGAGAGTTACCGCTTGGGGTTAAACGCTCTAGTTCACCACTTGAGACAAAAAAGTGGCGGTGAATAAACTTCGTGGCGAATGATTGTCTTTGTTTGAGGAACAGATGACCGACCCGATTCGGCGTTGCTTCCCGGCGTAACAAGCGATCGCCTGAAAACGAGCTTCATTAAACGCATAGCATCTTGGCTCGGTCGTCTTAGCAGCGACCGGGTTTTTTTTGGAGTTTATTCCCTCCCCGTCAGGGAGCCATTTACTGCCAAACTCCTTATGTATGGGTGTTTTGAGTAACCAGTGCTGTTGCTTGTAGCTGAATCGTTCTTAGCTTAAATTCTTAGCTCAGCTGTGCGGTACATTCAAGAATCAATCTTTGATTTTCTAAGGCGTAAGGCTGAATTTCCAACGCTTGTCGAAAAGCTTGAATAGCAGCACTGTAGTCTTCGAGTGCGATATGGCACAACCCCATCCCATGCAGCGCCCCAAAATGGAACGGGATGAGCTTAACCACCATCTGGCAGTCTTGGAGCGCCTTTTTGTACTCCCTGAGAATATAGTAAAGAACGGCTCGTCTATTCCAGGCTTCCGCGAAATTTGGTTGAGTCTCAATCAGGTCGGTGAGTAACGCCTCTGCTTTGGCAAGCTCTCCTGCCTCCAGCATTGCCTGCGATCGCCCAAGTAGTTCAAACCCGACCACACCCTTCTGATGAAACCAGACGCGCCACAGCTCTGCTGTAGCCTCATAGCGGACGGTTTCATCAGGATTTTTTAAGTCTTCTAGTAACGAATTGATAGAAAATTCATTCATGAATATCACTTCCAATCGGTCGCGTTGGCTTCTAATCTCTCTATCCTTATGTTTAGCAGCTATCTGTTGGATAGGGGCAACTACCGCTTTGTCAGGAGGAACGATCGTGTTTGCCGGAAAACCACCCACTAATCTCGGTGTCCAGTCAGGCCAACTAGCGCCTTGCCCTAGTACGCCCAACTGTGTCAGCAGTCAAAGCCAAAATGCCCAGAATAAAATTGAGCCTTTGACCTACAACTCTTCCCCAACGGAGGCGATCGCTAATCTCAAAACAGTTATCAACTCCCTCCCGAAAACCAAAATTATCACTGAAACTGAGAATTACCTCTACGCGGAATTTACTAGTGCGCTGATGGGGTTTGTCGATGACGTGGAATTTTATCTCGATGAAAGCGCAAAAATCATCCACGTTCGTTCAGCCTCCCGCCTAGGACAGTCGGATTTGGGCGTGAACCGCAAAAGAATAGAGACAATCAGAGCCAAACTCAACGAACTGAGAAGCTAGGTATAAGTAATAAAACCCCTTCAATCGGTTCTCCCCCACAGAAAAGCTCCTCTTCGCCCCCTCCTTGCTTGCGGGGAGGGTTGCGGGTGGGGTTCTTGTCATCCTGAAAACAGAATGGAGATGTGCGTGATGCCAACAGAAACACAAACCCCAAAAATAGTCGTCGTTGGTGCTGGTTGGGCAGGGTTGGGGGCTACCTACCACCTAGCGCGTCAAGGCTATGACGTAACCCTTCTAGAGGCTGGCCCCTATCCGGGTGGCTTGGTGGCGGGCTGGAAGACCGCAGGGGGGCGCTCTGTAGAAGCGGGGATTCATGGTTTCTGGTATCCTTACCGAAATATCTTTTCTTTGGTAAAGGAATTAGGGCTGAGTCCGTTTACGCCTTGGACTCGTTCCTCCCAGTATTCTCCAGCCGGTTTAGAAGTCGAATCTCCCATTTTCCAAGACTTACCGCGACTTCCCACTCCACTTGGAACTTTTCTCTACACGCAATTTAAACGGTTGCCATTAAGCGATCGCCTATCAGCTTTACCGCTACTCTACGCAGTTATTGATTTTGACAATAGCGACGAAGCTTGGCGACGCTATGACTCTGTAACGGCGCGAGAACTCTTCAAAGATTTTGGGGTTTCGGCGCGGCTTTACCGCGATTCCTTTGAGCCGATGCTGCTGGTTGGTTTATTTGCCCCTGGAGAACAATGTTCCGCCGCTGCCGCGCTGGGTATGCTTTATTACTTCATTTTGGCTCACCAACCCGATTTTGATGTCGTCTGGTGTCGCGGAACAGTTGGTGAGATGATCTTTCGCCCTTGGGTGGAACGCATCGAACAAGCAGGGGGAAAATTACTCGCTAACCGACGAGTCAGTGACGTAATTGTTGATAGCAATAATCAAGCGACAGCAGTTGTCTGTGGGGATGAATTTTTTGAGGCAGATGCGGTTATTTTTGCCGTTGGTATCAGCGGTATGAAGAAGATTGTGTCTGGTAGCCCCAGCTTACAAAACCGTAAAGAATTTCGAGATATTCACAACTTGGGCGCGGTTGATGTGTTGGCAACTCGCCTATGGTTTGACCGCAAAATTAATATTCCTCATCCTTCCAATGCCTGTTTTGGTTTTAATGCAACAACTGGATGGACGTTTTTCGATTTAAATGCCATACATGATGAGTACCGCGATGAGCCAGGGACAGTTATTGAAGCAGATTTTTATCACGCCAATCAGTTTCTTCCCTTAAATGATGAAGAAATCGTTTCGCTTGTACAACAAGATTTAGCAACTTGTATCCCGGCTTTTCGAGATGCGAAAGTAATCGATAGTAGTGTAATCCGCTTACCGCGTGCAGTGACTCACTTTTTCCCTGGTAGCTATCAGTATATGTTACCCGGAGAGACAAGTATCAAGAATGTATTTATGAGCGGTGATTGGATTGTGACTCGTCACGGTTCTTGGTCGCAAGAAAAGGCTTATGTCACTGGTTTGGAAGCGGCAAATTTGGTTATTTCTCGCTTTGGGCGTGGGAGTAAGGCTTTGATTCTACCAATAGAGGCGGATGAGCCGCATATTCAAGTTGGTCGGTCAATTAACCAAAGCATACGTAATTTCGGTAAAACATTCTTACCTAATATTTGGCTCCCTTAGAACTATTTAGCTGTGTTTTTTTCTTTAGTCCAAACACTGCACCAAAACCACTTAGCAACATCAATGCAGATGTCAAAGAGGATTCAGGAACTGGCTTTGATTGGCTAGTTACATTCACATTTGCATCGAGAGCATCCCCTGTAGAATACACATAATTAAAAGCATCTTTGTCATCGAGAACGCTGGCACGCAAGAAAAGTGCGCTCCAGCGAGCTACCGTTTCTACTGCTACATCTTGAGTTACTGTCGGAGTGTTGCTGTCTGGTCTTGCACCTATAGGGTTGTTCATATCTGTGATGCCATAGTGGTTAGCACCCAAAATGGTAATCAATGCTTTAGGAGGATTTTGGATCTGATTGTAGGTTTTTTGGGCGTTGACAGGAAGAGCAATACTATCAAGATTTCCCTGTAAGAGAGCAGTGGGAATTTTTGAATTGTTGATGGGAATAAACTCTTGAGTATTGAAGTTCCGTAAATTTGCACCGAAAAACGCTCCTGCTACGAGTTCATTAGGTCGGCTGAAGGAGCCTTCACATAAAATAGGAAGGCAGAGGTTGGCAATAGCAGATAGTCCGACAGCACCCCCTTGGGAATGACCGAGTAAGGCTAGTTTCTGTGTATTGATAACGCCAGCAACAGGTGAAGTAGAGTTAGAGTTTTCTTTCACCATTTGTGCTAGAACGGCGTTTAATTGTGACGTTTCGGGTAGAAGTCCCGTAAATCCTAACTCTGGCAGTGACTTCTGGTGATTGGGTACAACTACTACGAATCCGTAGCTTGCTACTGTACTAGCAAAATTTGTGTAATTTGATTTATCAACATTCGCACCTTGCAAGAGCAGCGCAATGGGAAACGAATAGTTGCCAGTTTTAAGGTTTGATGGGTTTGGAAAGTAAATATCGGCTAAGTCATTATTAGCGGAGATTGTTGTGCTGTAGCTACCTACATCGTTGAATAAAGGAGCATCGCTGAACTTTGCAGCGGCAGTTTCCGCGATACCAGCAACAATAAACACTGCACCAGCAGAAGCGATTGATAACACTTTTAGGGTAGTCACAGAACTTACTCCTTTATCAACTACGTATGCAGAATGAGAGATTATCAAATAATCTTACTGATAATATTGCTGACAGCAACGTTCTTTAGATACAGAATGCGACGCCCAAGAAAGCAGCCGCTTCGCTTCACGCATCCACACTGCCTACTCAACTTGATATCTTGGTAGAAAACGCGGGGTTAAGTCCTATGGTGACGACAACGAAAACCACTCAAGGGCGGGGTGTACTTAGAAACATTAGTTGGCAGACTTTTGAAACAATACTTGCAGAGATGGGGGAAGATCGTAACACTCGGCTGGCTTACGATCGCGGAACGCTGGAAATTATGACTCCTCTGATGCCTCATGAGCATAATAATAGGCTGCTAGAACACTTGGTTTTCGCTTTAGCTGAGGAACTGAACCTCAATCTCAGAAGCGCTGGATCTCTCACTTGTAAGCGTCCAGACCTTCAGCGGGGTGTTGAACCAGATTCTTGCTTTTATATTCAAAATGAACCGCTAATCAGACAGAAAAGGGATATTGACTTAACAATTGACCCACCTCCTGACTTAGCAGTGGAGGTGGACTATACCAGCGCTTCGGTTGACAGACTTTCAATTTATCTGGCTTTAGGTGTTCCGGAAGTTTGGCGTTATGACGAACCAGTGATGCAAATTTATAAATTGCGAGATGGAGTGTATGTTCCTGGCGCAGGTTCTCCTACTTTTGCAAATTTACCCTTAACAACAGAAATTCCAGGGTTTTTGGAAGAAAGCCTAAGAATTGGGGAAATCCCCATGATTCGGTCTTTTCGCGCTTGGGTAAGACAGCAAATAGAGCATCGTGACGACAATTGTTGAGGAGAATTGAGAACGCGATCGCTCGAAAGATTTATTATATTCAAAGTTTAATTATCCGGAGCTAATGTCTTATGCCTAACGTTGAGGAAGACGAAATCCGAGAGAATCGCATTGCAATGGAAATAATCGTCGATGCCTATGACGAAGAAGAACAGGCGATGGGATGGTACTACTACCTTAACGATAATCTCAACTTCCCCTTTAAAGCTAAGTGGGTGAGAAAGGGAGGCAAATCATCCTCACCTGAAGGCAAAGAAGTTGAGGTAGTGGAAATGTCATCAGAAGATGAATGCTTGCACGATATGTTTGTGGAAGTGCTTTACAAAGATGCTACAGGTGAAGATACGTTCTCGGCTCGTTTATCAGAAATAGAACCGATTGATGCTGATAGCGAAACCTTGGAAGCAATCGCAGACTGGCACTATTGGCTTGACAGAGGATACGAGTTTTAAAGGAGTCGTTTTAATGGCAGTTTATCAAGTCCGGCTGGTAAATCCAGCGATCGCGCTTGACCGTACCATCTCAGTTCCAGACGATCAGTATATTCTAGATATGGCTGAAGACGCGGGCATTCGATTACCTTCTGGGTGTAAGCAAGGGGAATGTTCGGCTTGTATCGCCAAGTTGGTGAGTGGTGAAGTAGACCAAAGCGAACAAAAGTTTCTACGTCCAAAAGAACTAGAGGCTGGGTACACTGTTACCTGTGTGGCTTATCCGCTGTCGGATTGCACTTTAGAAACCCACCAAGAACAAGTGTTATATAAATCAGCTCTTTACTTTCAGCCAGATACTGCTAAATCTGAATAATTTTTGTGCGAATGCTTGCAATATTTCGGAACTAGCAATCAGTCAGTTTTAACTAAAGATACAGATGGTTTTGTTGCCATGTTTTTAGGTGGCAATTTGGTTAAACTTGCCGCTACAAAAGTATTTACAGGGAAGATTATTGAGTGCGATCGCGTGACGTATATGAAAAAGCCGAAAAATAAAATTTTTTAAAAAAGAATACATTGTTTTGAAGAAATGAAGAGTGAAATAGCCAGTACGGAGGATAAAAATGAGCCGGTTACTCTACGAAAATTCAGTCTCTTATAAAGGATATCTGATCATCCCATTTGTTTTTGGGATAGCGGATGGTCAAAATATTTACTCTTATAGTTTACTTTCTGAATTAGGGCATAAAGGTAGATTTCATAAATTGGAAAATCCGGCTGGTATTTATTCAAGTTGCATTGATACGATTATTGAGGCAGCCAAAGAACATCTAGATGAGAATTCAGATGTTGTTAGCCAAAACGATTATTTTAAAAATAGATACATTTATCAAGATAATTTGATTATTGTTTATCAATTAGCAAGTAAATATTTTTACGATCATTATAAATCTGATAACTTAAATAATGTTGCCGCGCCAAAAATATTTGGAACTGAACAAGAGTGCATTACCTGGATAAAAGAGGGACTAGATAAGTCACAGATTAATCAACAAGTTTAAATTTTACGAGCATAGAAGTAAGGTGGGCATTGTCCACCTTACTCAACGTTCTTTTTGGTACTATTTTGAATGAGAACGCGCTTGTTTCACCATTGCAATGAGCGTATGGTGAGCATCTTCGGCATCTTTGAGAATATGATCGAAGTGAATGCGTATCGGCACATCCGAACCTTTGACTTGTGCCATGAGATTCATACCTTCTGGATCTACTGAAACCATTTCTGCCTTTGCAGCATCGGGAGAATTACCATAAGTTTGGGCGTAAAGAACGACAGCATCAGCATGATCGTCGTTCATGTGAGCGCAAATGCGATCGCTTATTTCAGACGTTATTGCATCGGACATTAGATAGCATCCTCTGATGTAATTAATTAAGAATGTTTAGCGACAAAATTGGTAACTACATTGACAAATTCAACCGTTGACTCATAGGGTAGAACATTACGACCTAACATTTTGATACCCTCAGCGTTGGGTAAAGACTTCTGATAGTCAGCCAAGCGTTCATCGGGAGTTTCACCTTTGCCAGCTTGACTAATGCTGGATGCCGTGTCGCCGACAACTACTAGAGTGGGTTGAGAGATAGATGCGATCGCGTCTCGATAATCTTGCCGCCAAAACCCTGCTAGGAAGGAAAAAACAGCATGGCGAGTCTTTGGATCTGTCGCACCTTTCTCCAAAGTTTGCAGCCACTCCCGATCGACTGAATCAGCCTTTTCAAAGAGTTGTTTAGTTGAGAAAGAACGTAGGAACTGTTCGCGCCGCGCATAGCGATAAAAGGCACTCCCAAAAGGAGAGTCTAACAGATTCCAGGTAAGTTTTTGCCGCCAATTTGCTCTAGGTTTAGCAAGCAATGTCAAAGCGGGAGGGCCAGCCAGCACCAAGCCTCGAATAAAATTAGAATTCGTTTCTAGACGAACTAACTCAATTGCTACCGGCAGCAAAGCCCCTTGTACCACTACAATCACAGGTTTTTTGACTACAGTCTGCAAAAAATGTTGCAATTGCTGTGCCCAATCAAGAGGACTATAAGCCACATGAGGCATATCGCTCTCACCACATCCCAGTAAGTCTGGATTATAAATTGGATTCCGGCGACCCGCTTCATACCATTCTCGACAGAATCGCTGCCAAAACTTTCGGGATAATCCTACACCAATGGGATGAATTAATAGGAGGGGAGTCCCATTATTTGTATTTGGATTAATTGCGGTATGAACTTCGTAGGCGCAGCGATAATTTTTCCAAGTGTAAAACTGCGTAGGAGTTACAGTTTCAGTTGCAGAAATTTGTAGATTTTGAGTTGAAGACAAGGGTTGCATAATTATCCAGAAAGCAATTAGGGTTAGAAGCATCCCAATCAGAGTAAAAACTCCTGATGGCTAAAATCGCGGATATACAAACGAAGCCTGATGAAAGCAGGTTTCAGCTTGTAGGCTTGTTTTTAGAAAAATGGGATGCACTTTGCTCATTTTTTGGGTTGATGAGCTAAATTTTGAGTTAACTTAACAGTGCCTCCTGGCAAAGCTCAGCTCATCTATCGCTCGTAAGAATAAATATCTCCCGGTTGTTTGAATAGGGTAGATGAACGATCGGAAAGCAATTGGAGATCGTCCTTATCTAGTTGAAGACTCAAAGCTTCTACATTCTTTTGAATCTGCTGACGATCTTGAGTAAAGCCTGAGATGACAGCCGCAACACCCGGCTGCTGCTTAACCCAGTTTAAAGCTACTTGAGAAATTGTTTTCTCATATTTTTTTGCCACCTCTGCCAAAGTGTCCAACATCTCTAAGACAGGTTGCCAGCCGCCGTGGGCGCGGATCATACTGTTGTAGTAGAAGCCACGGGCATGAGAGCCTTCGCTGGGGGGTGACGAGATGCCCCGGAACTTATCCGACAAGAAGCCGCCTGCTAGAGAACCGTAGGACAACAAAGCAATATTATGCTGGAGGCATAGACTTTGCATTGAGTTTTCTACGCGTCGGTCAATTAAGCTGTATTGCACTTGATGAGTGCTAATTGTGGCGTATTGCAAAGCTTTTTCTAACATTGGCGTATTGAAATTAGTAACGCCAAGTTTGCGAATCTTACCTTGTTCTAAAAGTTCTGCGAACACCCTAAAAGTAGAGGCAAAATCTAATTCTGGATTGTGCCAGTGGATTTGTACGCAATCGAGAGTATCGCGCTGCAAATTGCGGAGAGAATTCTCAATTTTGCTGCGAATTTGTGTTGGATTCGGAATATTGTCGAAAAAGACGGCTTTGGTCAAAATGGTGCAGTCGCTTCCTTTGAGCAAGCGACCGAGAACACTTTCGCTGCGTCCGTAGATGTCTGCGGTATCAAAATGAGTAGTACCCAGCGCTAAGTAAATATCCAAAGCACGGGCAATATCGGTTTCTGGAATTCGTTTCCAACTGCGATCGTCGAGTTGCCAGCAGCCGACAATTAAAGAGGATTTTTCTTGACTATTCATGCTTTCCGTCAATATTCCTTGCAATTCATGGCAAAAAGGTGTAATTCTTCGCTAAATGCCCCCTTGACGATTATGCGCTTAAAATCGCTGACAAACCCCTCACGAATCGCCCAATCCCCTCGGCTGCGGTTTCTTTTTGCAGGGCACCATAGGCAACGCGCAGATAACACCCGTCTTCCATGCCAAAGGTTGTACCTGGAATAACCGCGACACCATGTTCGCGGATCAGTCTTTCTACCAAGTCCATTGCAGGTAATTTTGTATGGACTCTCAGCAGAAAATAAAAAGCTCCATCTGCTGGGGGAATGGTGCATAAATGTTGGATGCGATCGCATTCGTTGAGGACAATTTCTCGCACAGAGGCGATCGCTTCTAGCTTTTCCTTGCAGTAGCCTACTCCCGCTTGTAATGCCCCGAATGCGGCATACTGGGAAATCACCGGGGGACAAATCAAAATCGTATCCTGAATCTTCTTGACGGCGATGAGGAGGTGTTTCGGCATCACCATATACCCGATGCGCCAGGATGCGAAACCGTAAGCTTTAGACAGCGAGAAGAGGGAAATTGTATGGGGGTGGCTGTCTGGAATCGCTGCTGGGGAAAAATGCTGCACGCCGTTGTAAGTAAAGTATTCATAGGCTTCATCGCTGATGTGATAGATGCCGCGATCGCGACAAATTTGATTCACTTCCCGCAATGCAGCTTCCGAATACACGGCTCCCGTGGGATTATTAGGTGAAATTGTGACAACTGCCCGCGTTTTTTCGGTAATTGCTTGCCGAATCGCCTCCGGACGGAGTTGATAATTCTCATCCGTCGCGACCAGAACCGGACGACAACCCGCCATTGTAATTGCCATCTCTTGGTTGAAGTAATAAGGCGTTTGAAGAATAATCTCGTCGCCGGGATTTGCGATCGCTAACACCACGTTCACGAACGCCATATTACTGCCAGCCGTGACTACAATGCAGTTCTCAGCATTCAGGTCAATCGCGTTCTCAAATTTTAATTTTTGAGCGATCGCCTCCAGCAACGGCGAGATACCTTGTACGGGTTTGTACTTGTGATTCTCTGGATCTGCCAGGAAATGGGACAGTTGCGCGATCGCTTCTGGCGGCGGACTATAATAAGCAACGCCTTGTCCCAAGGAAATCGTTCCCGGACAGCTACGAATCAATTCCCCAACAACGGGAATAATTGGCGACTGCACCACCTGCATTCGAGAAGATTCGGTAAGCATACAAAACTCATCGTTCAGGGTTTATTGTGCGTATTTCATATTATTTAAAATTTAACAATTACCTTTTTCTTGTTCTCCTTTTTAAAGGGGTTTAGGAATCAAAGGGTGAATTGTACAAGCTTAAATCCCTTAGCCCACTTTAAACGGGAAAGCTGGAAATTTGCATACAGTGAAGCCGAGATTCCCGACTTCTTAGAGAAGTCGGGAATCTGAACCGATGGCATCTCATAACTCCAATAAGATTGCTATATTGTTTCTGGATGGCTTAATTGAAACCCAGCGGCTTTTAGCTTCTGAGTTGACACTCGCGCATTCTAAGGTCGAACACTTTTCTGGGATTCATCCCAAGAAACTTTGGGTAGATTATGTTGGTTGCACACTCGCTCAAGAAGTTCTCGATAGGTCAAATGTGCATCATCCACCAAATTGTAAATACCTTGCAATTGATGCTTGCGGGCAAACTCGATAGCAGCAACAATGTCCTTTAGGTGAATCCAATTTGTTGTGTCTTCGCCGTTTCCTGGGCGAGTTGTACCAACAACTCGACTAAATATTTTGGATAATTCACGACCTGGCCCATGAATTCCCCCTAGACGAAGGATACAAACGCCTAACTTTTCAGTGGAAGCTGAGAGCAATATTTGCTCAGTATCACAGAGAACTCGACCATTTTGGTTAGCAGGTGTAACGGGTGATTCTTCATCCACCCACTCCCCATTTTTATCCCCGTAGACCGCATAACTTCCGGTGTAAATTAGCTGTCGCACCGAAGGAGTTTGTTTCAAGGCTGAGACTAAGCTATGGGCAGTTTTTAAATAAGTTTCTTCGTAAACATCGGCATTTTTTGCTCCAATACTTAGCAGTACAGTATCCCGATCTTCCAACACCGATTGTAGCCCTGCCAAATCATCACCTTTTACAAGGACGACTCGTTGGGCAACTGCTTCTAATTCTGAAACTCGTTCGGGAGAAGTTGTAGTTGCGGTGACAGTAAATCCTAACTCCTGACGCCAATATTGGGCAACTGCCTTACCCACATAACCACAGCCAATGATTGCAGCGTTCATGAAGATCCCGATGTAAATAAATCTAGGGGTAAATGACCGTACATCTCGTTAATTCCGTCTTCATTCGCAGACTGGCAGGATACCAAAACTCCGCGATGTTCTCCTATGTACGGATTGAGATAACACAAGTTAGTCTTAGGGTTAAACTTAATATAAACAGAGCCATCAATCGGCACTAAATTTTTATTGACTTCATAACCTAAAGCCGTTGCATAGGTTTTTAAAGCTTTAATCCCTTGCTCTGTTGTATCGGCACAAACCCCTAGTATTTGGTTATCAGAAAGCTCACTTACCAAAAGTAGCGCTTGGCGAATTGAATCTTTATCCGGTGCATCTTCACTGGAATCTATCCTTAAGCAGTCGAAAACTTTGAGGATTTTATGTGCTTCTTGAACGGTTAAGTTTGACAAATTCTGGACAGACATAAATTCCTTGACTTACTGGGCTAATTCCCGCTCAATCGCTGCAATCAATTCTGGTGAATCTGGCTTCACACTGCTATTAAATCGAGCCACGACTTCACCTTGCTTACTGACTAAGAATTTCTCAAAGTTCCAAGAAACATTTCCCGTAGGCTGTACTGCACTGGTAAGCCGAGCATACAGCGGATGCTGTTCTTGACCTTTGGCATGAACTTTGTCAAACATCTCAAAGCTGATGCCGTAGTTGGTCGTGCAGAAATTCATAATCTCTTCATTGCTACCGGGTTCTTGCGCTCCAAAGTCGTTGCAAGGGAATCCTAGAACGCGCAATCCCTGATCCTGGTACTTTTGGTTTAACTGCTCTAATCCTTTGTACTGAGGCGTGTAGCCGCACTGGGAAGCGACATTCACGATTAAAAGTACCTTTCCGCCGTACTCGGAAAGTTGCTTATCTTCACCGTTGATAGTTTTTACTGCGATATCAGAGACTGTACTGCTCATTAATTTCATTCCTATACACCCTGATTGAGCTGTGCTTTCCCTTATCTGCGGTTAGCGATATTGGATTCTTCTTCGTTAGGGATGGGCGTTTTTTGAGGGGCTGGCTTGTAATATTCTTGCCAAATTTCTAGGCTGAGGATACAGGTCATCAACCACACAATCCCTGCTGCATAGCCAGCGACGACATCCGTAGGCCAATGGACGCCAAGATAAAGCCGACTCAGACCAATACCCGTAACCAATAGCAGTGTCCCGCTAGCGATCGCTATATGCCATTTACTCAACTGCTTGACCAGTAAATAGCCAAGTGCGCCGTAAACAACCATTGAAATCATCGCATGACCGCTAGGAAAGCTGTATTGACCCACATCAATGACCCGATCCCAAAGCGCCGGACGGGCGCGACCAAATACCACTTTGAGTAAATAGTTTAAGCCAACCGCACCCACTCCAGCGATCGCAAGTGTTATGGCTTGCCCTCGCCGACCGTCTCGGTACAGCCAAATCCCGAAGCCCAAGCAAATGACCAGCAACACCGTGGGTTCT
Source organism: Trichocoleus sp. AS-A1 (assembly GCF_039962015.1). NCBI lineage: Bacteria > Bacillati > Cyanobacteriota > Cyanophyceae > Leptolyngbyales > Trichocoleusaceae > Trichocoleus > Trichocoleus sp. AS-A1. The sequence continues at coordinate 84,945 of NZ_JAMPKG010000018.1, forward strand.
CCCACAAATGTGAATCCCAGCATTAGCCGATCGAGCAGCGGCGCGTGCAGGCTTTTGATAACCACTAGAATTGCCGTATCAATGGCTTGGGTTTCTTTGTCTAAAACTTCGTCAGCAATTTGGGCAAATCCCCACAGCCCTAGGGCAGCAACGAATAGACCCGCTGCTGGAATCGTAAATAACAAGGGCAATATGTGCGATCGCCACCACTGCGGCAACGCGGAGATAACTCGCTTGGCAATTTCGCGCATGATCTGGCGGTTCTAATTTGCTAGAGGCTAGCCCAAGCTTGGGCAACGATGTCGCTAAGCCAGTGTCTTTGTGCCTGATCCAGCAGACTATCTTCTTCTAGCACTTGAGCGGTTAATTCGTCTAAAGACTGCCCCTCTTGACGGGCAATTTGAACGACTCCAGCGATCGCTGCTGCCACTAATTCTTCATCAACGGGCTTTTGCCGCAAGGCGACAATTTCTTGAGGACTGGCTGGGATGGGATAATTCATGGCGTAGGTCATAGTCTATGGGCGGGTTTAAAGGATTCATCGCTCAGGGCTTTCGTCGTGAGCGGTTCCCCGCCCGTCCAACAGTTGCACCCCTGTACATTAAGAAAATGAGAATTGTGTAAAGTTTTTTAATCGATTCTAAGCAATTCGTATCCGGAAGTTTAGCGCACTTTGACCCCGGTTCACTCTGTCTTTCTCAGGAATAGGTTCCCTAATGCAGATCGCCAATATGAGAGAAATACTTTACTTAGAAGTTCCTACCCCGGATATAGCCGCCGTCCGCGCCTGGTTGCAACAAGAGTACGATCCAGGAGCAGGGGAGAAAATGTTCACGCCTGACGGTATCAGACTGCAATTTCCCAATCCTGAGAGTCTTAAAAAAACGGATACAACCCAAAATCCCGCGATTCCGCAACCCGAACTCTCAATTTTTATTTGGTCGGTGCAGCGAACCACGTATCTGAAGGTCTTCCGTTGGGCACAGCAGGCTATCCCCGGTGAAAGAGAGATCCTGAAACAACTTACCTCGAATCTGAGAAGCCGGTTTCCCCAACAATATCCAGAACCACCGGCGATTGATTTGTCAAAGCAATCTATCTTTGAAGCTTTGGCTCACGATTACCCGGAAACCGTCCGCTTCTTTCAAAAAATGCCGAACGGGGAATATGACCTGAATCGCGTCTATTGGTGGGAGAAACGTTGGCGCGAGAGCGTTCGCAATCCGAAACAGCCAGCGCAGGTTATCTTCCGAAGAGACAGGGCAATCAGGAATCAAAAGGGAGATGAAGCCTTCACTGACTCCTCCTCCCTCCCCTCTGAGTCCATCCTTCGGGAAGGCGAAGCGCCCTCAGCCCTCAGCCCTCAGCCCTCAGTCCTCAGTCCTCAGTCCTCAGTCCTCTCCCGTCAGTCCTCTTCCTACGACCTGATTTATGTAGGTGGTGCCTTGGGCGTCATCCACGCTGCTGTCATGGCTCAACTCGGCTACCGGGTGCTATTGCTGGAACGGCTCCCTTTCGGGCGCATGAACCGGGAGTGGAACATTTCCCGCGATGAATTTCAAAGCTTGATTGATTTAGGCTTATTTACCCCGGCGGAATTTGAAAGCATTATTGCCGCGGAGTATGTAGACGGGTTTCACAAATTCTTCGATGCCAATAATCCGCCCAAGCTCAAAGCACAGGTATTGCATACCCCAACCGTGCTGAATGTGGGATTGGACGCCGAGAAACTGCTGCGTCTGTGTGGGGAAAAACTCACCAAAGCCGGTGGGGAAATTTGGGATGAGACGGAGTTTATCCGGGCTGATATTGAGCGATCGCAAGTTACCGTGCAAGCGAAACATCTGCCCAGCCAAGCTCAGCGCCAAGCCAGCGGACGCCTGCTAGTAGATGCGATGGGCACTGCTTCGCCGATTGCGTGGCAGTTGAATGGGGGTCGCACTTTTGATAGTGTTTGCCCAACCGTTGGGGCTGTGATTGCCAGCGGGTTTGAGCCGGGGGTGTGGGATGCCCAATACGGGGATGTGCTGAACAGTCACGGCGATATTTCGCGGGGACGGCAGCTGATTTGGGAGTTATTCCCCGCTGAAGGTGAAGAAGTGACCTTCTACTTATTCCACTATCATCAAGTGCATCCCGATAACCCCGGCTCGTTATTAGAAATGTATGAAGATTTTTTCAACATTTTGCCGGAGTATCGCCGCTGCGATATGGAGAAGCTGGTGTGGAAAAAACCGACATTTGGGTATATTCCGGGTCACTTTAGTGTTGGAAGTCGCGATCGCAGGGTTGCTTTCGATCGGCTAATTAGCATTGGCGATGCCGCCTCTCTCCAATCTCCCCTCGTTTTTACTGGGTTTGGTTCCCTGGTTCGCAATCTCTCCCGTTTAACCAACCTTCTAGATACCGCCCTGAAACATGACTTGCTCCAAGCCCATCACTTAAACCAGATTCGCGCTTATCAAAGCAACGTCTCCGTTACCTGGCTCTTTTCTAAAGGCATGATGGTTCCCACCGGCACCTACTTACCGCCGCAGCGAATTAACTCGATGCTGAATACCTTTTTCGGGCTTTTGGCGACAGAACCCCCAGAGGTGGCAGACACGTTTATTAAAGACCGAGTGAATTGGCTAACCTTCAATCGACTGGCGCTAAAAGCCGCTTGGATCAATCCAGCTTTGCTGTTATGGATTTGGCAACTCGCCGGTGCTAAAGATATCTTCCGCTGGCTGGGCAGCTATTTCAGCTTTACACTTCATGCCCTAGTTGTTTGGTTGCTGGGGGGTTGGTTTCCGGGTGCCCTCCGGCGTCTACAACCTTCACTAGAAGAACACTATCCTGCTTTGTGGTTATGGCTGCTGGCTCAGAGCTATGCCCTCACTGCTGGGATGGGGCGTCCTCAAAAGAACCATCAGCTTTCTACGCGGAAAGAGCAGAGGCAAACGTCTTCCGAGCGAGTCGCGATTAAAAATTAAAAATGCAAAATTAAAAAGAACAATGTTTAATTTTGTATTTTTAGGACTTACGCCGAGATCCCCCTTGCATCTCCCTTAAAAAGGGGGAACCGGAAAAGCCCCCTTAAAAAAGGGGGCTAGGGGGATCTAGATTTCAAGCTTTCAATGCGTAAGTCCTGATTTTTAATTTCTACGCGCCAGTTTTTCTGGGAAACGTTGGCAATTCTATCGACGCCAAGGATTTCCGCCCTTTCGGGGGACGTGTCGGATAAAGCAGAGGGGACGGCCAGTTTGGTTGGGAGAGGATGGCATCAGGGCGCTGGGTGGGCACAGCAGCCGGAAATTCTCTGCGGGATATTACCTCCTCTTCTTGCTCAGCATTGTCTCCACTCGCATCTTCTGACCAGATTGCCTCTGGTTCAGAAGGCTCAAAGATGTACGAGGAAGGAGAAGCTGATTCGGTATTTTCTAGGGCATAGATCGTTCCAGCTTCATCGTTCTCATCTGGCTCGAAACTGACAGCCAGCAGCAGGTCTTCCAGTTCGTTCTCAATCGCGATACTTTCCTGGGTAGAAGCGATCGCTAATTCATCGCTGAAATCATCGTTACCAGAGATTTCCAGCTCAGGGGGCATGAGAAAATCATCCATGAGCGGATCGGAGTCTGAGTCTAGCATTCCCCATTGCCATATCTCCTCTTCATCGGTGGCTTCGAGGCTCTCAGAGGCGGGTATTTCTTCTAACGGCTCCCATTCCCTCGAAACGAAGGCAGTTGCCTCTGTAATCGGTGCATAAGCCGGAGATACTGAAATCTCCCAATCTTCCTCATTCTGGGCGGGGTCTTCCTGAAATGCCGGTTGCGCTGACCAAGGTTGAATAGGCGGCGCTTTGGGGAGCAGAGATTGAGAATCGTGGGCGTTTTTAAGATGGCGATGCGCCCAAGTGGGAGAAGGTCTGGTATCTGGTTCGATTTGGGTGGGGGGAGGCATTTCCAGACACTTTTCTAACGCCGACTTGAATTGCAGGGTTTGGCGCTGCTGGCGTTGCAAACGGGTACGGAGTTCGCGGATTGTATTTTCGCTTTGCAACAGCGCGTGAGATTGTTCGTTATAGCGTTGCTGGGTGAAGGCACATTCCCGTTCTAGCTGGGCGATGCGTTCTTGGCTGTTTTCCAGCTGTTCTGTTACGGTTTCAATTAAGATTTGTTGGCGCTGGGCAGCTTGATGAGACGATTCTAGTTCTCGGAACATCCGGGTGACTTGTTCTTGCGTCCCGTTGAGTTCCTGGGTTGTAGAGGTGAGGATATTTTCTTGAGCTTGCGATCGCTGTCTTTGCAATTGCAACGCCTCCTGACAATCCCCCAGTGCCTTCTCTAGGTGATTCACTCGGCTGACTAAGTCCCGATTGCGCTGACGCAACTCAGCCAACAGTGGAAACAAATTTCCCGCCTCTGCTGGCAATGACTGCGGCTCAGACTTTTCCCGATGCACCCCATCCCCATCATCAGTTGTCTTTGCGGCATTCGCCTCATCGTCTACTAGCGCGGGTGAACGATGCACTAAGCTGACGACTTCTATTACTTCCACGATAGTCTCGTCCTGTGCCGGTGCTGTCTCCTGTACAGGATCAAGGTTAGGATCTGTTTCATCCTTCACCGGATCTTCCAAAGGATCGTCCATTGGAGGATCGGTTGATTCGGGGAAGGACTGGGACTGGTTAGCTTCTTGGGGGGTGTCAGCTTCACTCATTGCTCTGATTTAAGAGAAGGTCATGGGTGCTTGAAATGGACTGGCTGTCGCTCGATCAATTCACAGCTTTAGAAAGCGCCTAGATTGCAATAATTCTAATTAAGATTATTCCACGACGCTCTCGGAGTCACTCTACCATTTTCAAATTTCGCATCGCCGAGGAAATCGAACTCAAATTGCTTAAGGTGCGACATCTAGAAGAAGTGTATGCCTTGATTGATTCTTGCCGCACCTTCCCTCGGTAATGGCTTTTTTGAGTTGATGGATCGAAAAGTCTTGAAGATACCAAGTTTTTCATTTAGGGTGTTGTATCCCGACAGGCTATTCTGCCGTTAAAGCGTCATTCAACAAATCCCGATGCATCAATGCCCGGTCAACTAAGGACTGTATTTGATGGGGTGAGAGTGGGTCGCCGTTGACGTAGTGTTCTAACCAAGTTTGACTAATCAAGTTGGGGTCGTCAGGCAATTGCGTTAAGTCCCACCCTGGCATATTGAGTTCTTCCATCAGCAAGCTAACTTTGGGGTCATAGCTGAGGGCGAAACAACGGCATTCTTGTGCTGCCGCCATAATTAAGCTGTGGTAGCGCATCCCGATTGCCATCTCGACACCCTGAAATAATCCTTTCAATTCTCTAGGGTCTTGAAGAGAAAAAATATGGCTGGCACCCGTTAATTGCGGTTGAATTGACTGAGCGATCGCTAGATCCTGACTTGCTTGAAATGGCACCAGTAAAATGCAGGTCTGAGTAGCTTTTTGAAAGTCAATCAAGGCGCGAGTTAAGTTATCAAGTCGGGCGGGAGTCAGATGGGGATGCGATCGCAAGGTGACGGCGACTCTGGGTGCTGGTAAATCCCACAGTCCCTTCACTGGCTTCGCGTCTAACGCCCAAACCGGGTCTGGGGCTTGGATATAGGGGATTTTCCAATCCATCAGCAGGGCAGCAGAGGCGCGATCGCGCACGCTGACGGCATGGCAACCCGCGATCGCTTTTCGCGTTATCCAGCGAGTCAAATTGCGGTTTAAAGGGCCAATTCCCTGCGCCCAAGCAATGGTTTTTAAGCCCCGCTTCTGGGCTAATCCCATTAATCCCGCGTAGTAGAGGGGACTTAGGGCACTGGTGGCGTCTTGCATCAGACTCCCGCCGCCCCAGATGAAAACATCCGATTTACGGAGTGCTTGCTGGACTGGCAAGAAAGCTTTGCGCGAGCAACTTTCTACGCCATAGCGATCGCGCGTCTTTTTCGGATTCCCAGAAAGCACAATCGGCGGCACATCAGCCGGTAACATTTGCAGCAACGATGCCAGCAATGCTTCATCGCCTGCATTGCCCTGCCCATAATATCCACACAAAACCGCTCGAATTCCCATGCTCAAACTTTACCAGCAAAACTGAGCGGTACTATAAGAAAAAGAGTGATGAGTTTTGAATTTTGTTAGCGAAGCGGTGCCTAGCACGGGTTGAGTTAAGACTTCTAATTCAAAACTTCCAACTCAACCCTCAAAAACTTCTTTATGCACGCACTCTCAATTCCTACCTGGATTATTCACGTTTCCAGCGTCATCGAGTGGATTGCCGCCATTTGGTTAATCTGGATCTACGGCGAAGTGACTCGCAATCGGGCTTGGTGGGGATTATCCTTTGCCATGCTACCCGCATTAGTTAGTGCCATGTGTGCCTGCACTTGGCACTATTTTGACAACCCAGAATCCTTAGAATGGCTGGTTACGCTTCAGGCGGCAATGACTTTGCTGGGTAACTTCACCCTTTTGGCGGCTGCTTGGTGGATTTGGCGTTCATCACCCGTGGCTAATCAAAAAGACGATGCGCCAATTATCTCTCCAAAATCACGGTAATGTCTAAAGAAACCCTTTTTGCACTCTCTCTATTCCCCTATTTAGGCTTTCTCTGGTTTCTGACGCGAAGCGGGCAGATGCCGCGTTTAGCTTTAATTGGTTTCTACATGACCTTGGTTTTTGTGGGCGTCACAATTCCGGCTGGAATTTATGCCCAAGTTGCCTATGGGGAATCCTTAGCAAATGTCGATTGGCTGCACGGTGGCGCAGAGGTTTTTCTGACGCTTTCTAATATTCTGATTGTGTTGGGATTTCGGCAGGCAGTGATTCAAAAACGCCAAGTCATTAAGTAAGGGAAACCTCACGCTTTCTCCCTTTTAGAAGGTAAGTTTCCATTTCTCCTTTGCCTTTGACATGAATCGAGCCTCTCTGCTCCAACGCATATCGATTCTGTAAGTATTCGTAAGTTGTAGCCGTTACTTGAATTTCACCTGGCAATCCGTGGGATTCCATCCGGCTGGCGATGTTCACGGTATCCCCCCAAAGGTCATAGATGAACTTTTTAGTGCCGATAACTCCAGCAACTACCGGGCCAGTATTAATGCCAATGCGGATACTGAGTGTTTGATGATGTTTGGCGTTGAATTGGTCAATTTCTTTTTGCATATCGATTGCCATTTGGGCGATCGCTTCTGCATGATCGGGTCGGGGTTCGGGAAGACCTCCTACCACCATGTAGGCATCGCCAATTGTCTTGATTTTCTCCAAGTTATGCCGTTCGGTGAGGCGATCGAACCCGGAGAAAATTTCGTTCAGCAACCAGACAAGTTCTTTCGGTGATATCTTTTCTGAAAGCTGAGTAAAGTTAACCAGATCGGCAAATAAAATCGTCACTTCAGCAAATCCATCGGCAATGTTACTTTGCCCGTCTTTGAGTTGTCTGGCAATCGGCTCTGGCAAGATATTAAGTAACAAGTTGTCAGACTTCTCCTGTTCTACCGTCAGTTGCTGATTTGACTCTCGCAATTGCGCCGTGCGTTCGATGACGCGCAACTCTAGCTCCTTGGAAGTTTGGCGCAGCCTGCCGATCACCAGAGCAATTCCTAACAGCCCCAATAGAGATAGGAGCGCTAACATTACGAAAGTTCCTCGCAGTCCTGCATGAGTTTTTGCCATGAACTCATCCAGAGGACTGGAGATTTCCAAAATCCCTCGAACATCCCCTACTTTCCAGTCTTTTTTAGGGCTATCTGGGTGAGTATTGTGGCAAGCAACGCAGCTAGCCTTCATGAGATCGGCTTGTGCATATCGCAATGACAAACGCCCTTGAAACTTCTCCAAGCGAACAAAGGGTCGATCGGGATGTTGCCTCAAGGCGCGAAGCGCTTCCCACTCAAAATTGTCTTTGGGGCCACCTGTCGCTTGCCGCTGGCGAAAGGGATACTCACTATAAAGTCGGACTGACATCCCAGGGTTTTTTTGAACGAGGCGGTGACTGAGTTCTATCAAGAATGTCGCTGGTACGGGAATTGCCTTTTCTAGAGCAGTGTAGTTGTCGGTAATGGTGATTTCAGGAACTGCTTCTATCCGCTTCAGGATCTCGGAGCTGTAGAGAGTGCGTGCTTCCTCTATCGCTTGGGCATACAAGGCTGCATTCTGAAGTGCTTGTGATTGAATTAGGTTTGACGAGAGATGGGACATATTCCACAAAGCTCCCGCTACTCCAGCACACAATAGGAGTGTCAAGACCAGAATTGTCTGTTTATTTAGCAGTTGAATGATTTTTGCTAGACTTTTCGCAATTGACTGGCGAATTGTACGCCTATCTACACGGGAGCCTTGCAGCGTCATCGAATCTCTCCTACTGTTTCATATAGCGATACCTTATATTCCAAGCAGAACACCCTTTAGCTTCTGTTTTAAGCTACGACAAGCCTAACTAGACTACCGCAGTCAGGCTAAATTTCCGGAGACTTTGCAAAAGAGCAAAAGTTTGAGGCTTGTTCTAGCGCCACGCTGAAAAAATGCCTTATGTCAAGGTTTTACACCCATTTTTTTATCTATCTTTTATCTAAATTAGGATTAGATTTTACTGACTAAACGTTGGCACGCTTTGAATTGACTTAAATAATATAAATTTTCAATACTATTATTAGTAGACGAGTTCTTCTTTATTAAATATATTGTATCACAAAAACTTTATTAAAATCTAAAAACTAGCAATAATAATTTGAATATCGCCATAAACAAACAATTTTAAAAGTTCGTATAAAATACCTAAGATTAACGAACATTATTATAAGCGCTCGCCCATTAAATCTACATACTGTTTGAAGAATTTTGATAAATATTCAAGACAAAAATGTTACGAGTTTAAGGTTTTATATCCTCCCAATAGAAGTAGCCAAACCACCACAATTAGCCAATGAATTGCCACGGACATCCATAGAGAGCCACTTTGAAAATAGGCAAGAGTACAAATAACACCTAGAAGTGCTGCCAAGAATAGAAAAACTGGATTAAAAAAAGTTCGGAGTCCATCGGGATAGAAAGTTACGGCATTTAGCGGATGGTAGATGATAAACATTGCTAAACTAATACCTCCCCAAAGCCATAGAGTAGTAGGGGTAGCTTTTTCTGTAGGGTGAGGAAGTAGTAAGATCCGAAAAAATAACTCTTCAGATATGGCGGGAGACAACAGACAACGCGCCATTACACCAATAATCATTTCCCAGGATGTTTCTACATCAAGTTTTAAAAAACCAAATTTGAATCCAATAGGTAGTGAAATTAAGGTATATATCAGTACCAAAGCAGCAGAATATAGCCACGCTTTGGCATCAGGAGTTGTAGAGGCGGCTGTAATTAAGCGAGAGACAATTCCCAGGCTTGGCGTAAGCGCGATCGCATCTAGCGAAAGCTCAAACGTGGCTGCGATCGCTGGTACATTACTAATATACGCATCAACCATTAAAATACTTCCTTTAATAGGTGTTTCCTCAAAATAAAATTCTGTTATCAATAGCCTTTTTCGTTAAGTGAAGTAATCTGCCAGTATCCTATACTATAGGCTTAATGAATATCCCTCGGAAAAGAAAAATTCGGTAATAGTATAAACAAAGTTATCTGTGTAAAAAGGGTAGATTAAGAGGTACATACGGGTAAGTTTAAACTCTGCGTACCTCTGAGTAAACCATTTCACCCTTAATGTTGAAAAACATACTGTTAAGCAAGTTTGCGAAGCTTTCTCTTAATGAGAATCTCTACCTGTCGGAAGAGATAATGGTCAAATTTGTGTAACAAACTTGAAGAATTAGTACGGCTTTAATAATAAAAATTCTCAACTTAACTTTGGAGGGACATTATGGGAATCGGCGATATGTTCAGAAACATACCCGGTTTGAATAGGGAAGGAGGCGATCGAGATCAGGAGTACCGCGATCGCAATGAAGATCGGGAGTATAGCGATCGCAATGAAGATCGGGAGTACCGCGATCGCAATGAAGATCGGGAGTACCGCGATCGAAATCGGGAGTATAGCGATCGCAATGAAGATCGGGAATACCGCGATCGCGATAGGTATCGTGACGGAAATGATGATGACGATGATGACGATCGCAAAGATAGATATCGTAGTGAACATCGCGATGATGATGACGACGATGATGACGAACATAAGCACAGCCATCGCCGCAAACACCATGACGATGATGACGACGACTAAAATGGTCGGGTTGGATTAACCATCCACACAATCTGCCAAAGAATTAAATGGCGTTAGCTCAATAGCTGACGCCATTCCTGCTTAAAATGAACCCAGGCAATACTTTTAAGCTTAAAATCTGTCGTAGACAGGAAAAAATAAATGCAGAATTCATCAGCCTCGACGGGGCAAATCCGCGCCCACGTAATCGTTTCAGGAACCGTTCAGGGAGTTGGTTTTCGGTTCTCAACGTTGGATGAAGCGATCCAGCTAGGCGTCAGCGGCTGGGTGCAAAATCTCCCCGATGGGCGTGTAGAAGCTGTTTTTGAAGGAAGCAAGGCAGATGTTGAAGAGGTAATTCAATGGTGTCACAAAGGGCCACCTGCTGCTGTGGTGAAAGCGGTGGCGGTTGAGTACGAAACGCCAGAAGGATTGCGCGGATTTGAAATGTGGCGATAGAGGCAATTTTAGCAGGTCGCGATGACTCCACTTCTACGGCGATCGCCAGCGCCGGTTATTAATCCTTCCGAATTTTCCATGACACTATGAACGCCACCAAAAAACATATTCTTCTGTTTCCAAAAAATCAATTCATTACTACCTGGAAGCATCAGATTTTTAAGTTCTTCTTCGCTAAAGCCAGGTTCAAGATTAAAAATATCACTTTCCCAATGAACGCGAGGATGATTTACTGCTGCATCAACGTCCATTTTAAAATCAATAATATTAGAAATAACTTGTAAAATTGCAGTTCTAATTCGATTCGAGCCACCAGAACCTAAAACAATCTCTGGTTGATTATTCTTAAGTACAATAGTCGGAGCCATCATTGAAGAAATCCGCGTATTTTCTTCCCAGTTATGAAATCCATGCGGATTTAAATCGGCTTCTCCTAGCATATTATTCAGCATAATCCCAGTTCCCGGAATCACATAAGAAGAACCCTCTCCGTTGGAAGTGGTAACACTCGCCGCATTCCCTTCGCTATCAACCACACTGATATGAGTAGTGCTTCCCCATTTATTGACAACTTCAGTTAATTGATCTTCATAAATAGCCAAATGTTCAGATGATAAGAAAGTTTGGGCAATCTCTTCTGTATGAGTATAAGCGTCATATCTATCCGTTCTGGCTTCATTGGTTAGGCGCATCACATGAGCTAATATTCCTAAATGGCCAGAACTGCCAAACTCTATATTAGTTAAATCAACTTTTGAAAGCAGTTCTAAAGCAAAAGCAATCAGAATGCCGCCAGAACTGGGTGGAGGATTGGTTAAGAAGGTGTTCCCCCGGTAATTCATCACCAGAGGCTTTCTCTCGATTACTCGATAATTCTTAAGGTCTTCTAAGGTTAAATAACCTCCATAATCTTGGCAATCCTTGACTAAGCGTTGGGCAATTTCACCCTCGTAAAATTCTCTGATTCCACTTTCAGATAAATAAGTTAACGTATCAGCAAAATCACTCATCAAAACTGTTCCTCCAGGCTGAACAAGTTTCCCCTCTGGGGCAAAAACCTGCTGCATCTCTTTAGAGCCAAGCAGCATGGGGCTGAGGATTGTCAAACAGTAATAGGTAAAATCGTTTAGTTCGACACCCGTTTTTGCATAACGGATTGCCGGTTCAGCAACCACATTAAAAGGTAATCTCCCTAATTTCTGATGAACGTGAAAAACGCCCTTGAGGTTTCCAGGAACAGCCATTGAACCAAGCCCAATATGGAACTCTTGGACTGCATCGCCAAAATTAATTGCAACTGGATAAAAATTAAGCTGTTCCTGACTTTTTTTCTGTCGTGGTGTTTGAGAAAAGAAGTCAAACAAAATATTTTGATTATCCTGAGTATGGGCTAAAAGAAACCCACCACCCCCCGCAGATGTCAGCGCAGTTTCGGTAACGCAAGAGGCTAGGATTGCAGCCGCCGCTGCATCAAATGCGTTCCCCCCTAATTGGAGCATCTCAATTCCAGCTTCGGCTGTTTTTTGATGTCCAGCAGCAATAACACCGTGAGTTTTTTTATACATAAATATTGAGTACGAAAAGCTAGAGTGAATAGAAGCTAGGTTGTCAGTATGTAGGGCAATCGCGCTTTCTTATATTTGCATGATGAGAGTGCCACGAGCGCCGGAGCGCGATTGAATATAATAAAATTGGCAGGACAAACGAAATGATATTACCGACTTTACTAGAGATCGAGGATTCTATCTGTGCCTTATGCCTCGAAAAACAACAGTGGTTGCTGAAAGGTATCCCTTGGTAAGGGCAAAACAGGAAATCTACACAAGATAAACTCGTTGATTTAAAACACATGAAAAACTACCTGAGAGGGCTAGCACTCCAAGCATCTCAGCGGAAATCGATGAGGAGTTGCCGTTGCTGAAATAGATGGTTTAGCAACCCGGAGAGATTCAGAGAAGCGATCGCTCTCAGCTTGGATGAGGGTGCATCCAGGTAGCGATCGCTTCCCTAAGATGTGCTTCGGGGAATCCTTGCAGCTAGGGTTTAGCGTTTTTATTAATTTTTTTATCTAAGTTAGATGAATTTTTTCACCCTGTCTATAACATTACACTTGGACTTCAATCCCTAACGCATACAAAAACCAGGAATTATACCCGATGGAAACTCAATTATTCAACACTCATATTGAAGAATCGCATATTCTCTTAACTCCAAATGAAGTTAAATCAAAATTACCTTTAACAGATGAGGCAGAAAAAACCGTTTTAAACTTTAGAAATGAAATAGAGGATATCCTAGATGGGAAAGATAGTCGAAAATTTATTGTAGTTGGTCCTTGTTCTATCCATGATATAAAGTCGGCTGAAGAATACGCCTATAGGCTAAAAAATCTCTCCGATCGAGTAAACGATAAGCTGCTGCTGATCATGAGAGTGTATTTTGAAAAACCAAGGACTACCGTGGGATGGAAAGGATTAATTAACGATCCGGATATGGATGATTCTTTCCACATAGAAAAGGGTTTATTAACTGCACGGAGTTTATTAATTAAAATAACTGAATTGGGATTACCTGCTGCTACAGAAGCTCTCGATCCTATAGTCCCACAATATATTGGCGAATTGATTGCATGGTCGGCGATTGGGGCACGCACAACCGAATCGCAAACTCACCGCGAAATGGCAAGCGGACTTTCAATGCCAGTAGGTTTTAAAAATGGTACTGATGGTAGCGTTCAAGTCGCTTTAAATGCTCTGGAGTCAGCTAGAAAACCTCACCATTTTCTAGGGATTAATGCAACGGGACAGGTGAGCATTTTTAAAACGAAAGGAAATGCTTACGGTCATATTATTCTACGGGGCGGTGCCAAACAGCCTAACTTTGATGCTGCGAACGTAAAAATTGCGGAGGAGAAATTAAAAGCAGCTAATTTACCTCCAAAAATTGTCATTGACTGTAGTCACGGAAATTCAAATAAAGACTATAAAAAACAGTCGGCAGTTTTTGAAAATGTTATTCAACAAATAGTAGAAGGAAATTCATCTATTGTTGGCATGATGCTGGAATCAAATTTGTACGAAGGCAATCAACCCATTCCTAGCCAATTAAAAGAATTAAAATACGGTGTTTCGGTAACAGATAAATGTATTAATTGGGAGGAAACAGAAAGGATTATTTTAGCTGCCTACGAGAAGCTAAAGTAAAAAAGCAGTTTTTTAAAAGTGAGAACTGACAAGTCAGCGCAACGCTCTCACCTGTGCTTGTAGTATCGGTGAAGGTAGTTTCACCGATACTACAACTAAGTGTTTTCTTCTTCTACTTGGAATGGATATTCGCCTACACCTAGCTGCTTTTTTGAAGCTTCTAACTGTTTCCAAAGCATTTCAAGGTCTTGGAAAGCTTTCTCTAGAGGAATTTTACCATTGCTTGCCAAACAACTGATATAAGTTGCTTTTTGAGCAAATTCTTGTAGATTTGCATTAAAAACTAAATTCTCTGGTTTTACATCACCATAGTAACGGCTGTGAGAATATAAAAAATTGGAAGTTACTAACATTTTATTTATCTCCGCTTGTGAAATTCTGTATCTTAATTCTTACTATGCACTGCAATCTCTGTCGGGATAAGTGATAGCTGTCTACAAAAAAAGTGACGCATATCAACCTTATGAGTGATGAAACTAATCAATAAGAGTTAAAGTCGCATTCGATTGAGTGACAGCAATCTCAATAAATGCGATCGCTATCTTCCACTTATGTGATGCAAATCACAAAAAGCAGCTTCTTTGTATTTTGCTCGTGGCCAATTTTAGACAAAGCGATCGCAAAGTAGCATCCCAGAAACCCTAAGAATCGCGGGTGCTACTTTACCAATTTTGTTCAGTTAGTGAGTGACGAGATCGTTTTCCCCAGCTCTGGACTAAACTAGCGATCGCACAAACTTATCTAATCTGTCCATGCCTTTCTCAATCGAGGTCATATCCGTCGCGTAAGATAAACGGATGTGGTCATCGGCACCAAAAGCAATCCCTGGAATGGCAGCAACTTGCTGAGATTCTAGTAAAGCATCACAGAATTCTAGAGAAGTTAAACCCGTCTTGCCGATATTAATGAACAAATAGAAAGCACCGTCAGGCTTGGCACAACTGAGTCCAGAAATGGCGTTGAGACGCTCTAACATTACCTGTCGCCGTTCGGCAAAGGCGAGGCGCATTTGTTCCACGCACTCTTGAGAACTTTCCAAGGCAGCGATCGCGCCAAATTGTGCAAAAGTACACACATTCGAGGTGCTGTGCCCTTGGATGGTACTCATTGTTTTAATCAATTTTACGGGACCCGCGAGATAACCAATTCGCCAACCCGTCATTGAGTAAGCTTTTGCAAACCCATTGCTAATGAGGGTGCGCTCAAAAATCTCTGGTCCCAGCGAACCAATACTAATCTGTTGCACTCCATCATAGATAATCTTTTCGTAAATCTCATCGGAGACAACCAGAATATCTTTCTCTACCACCACCTCTGCCAATGCTGCCAACTCTGCTGGCGTATAGACGATGCCGGTGGGATTAGAAGGGGAATTGAGGACAAAGAGCTTCGTCCGTTCGGTACAAGATGAGCGGAGTTGCTCCGGCGTAATTTTATAGCCGGTGGAGGCATCTGTCTGCACAATCACCGGAGTCCCACCCGCTAGAACCACCATATCCGGATAACTGAGCCAGTAGGGAGCGGGGATAATCACCTCATCCCCCGCCTCAATCAGCGCCATGTGCAGGTTATAGAGGGAATGTTTGCCACCGTTGGTAACGATGACATTTTCAGCCATGTAGCTGAGTCCATTATCAGTTTGTAGCTTGTGAGCGATCGCTTGCCTTAACTTCGGTTCCCCCGCCGCTGGCCCGTACTTGGTCTTGCCCTCGTCTAGCGCTTTTTGGGCAGCGACTTTGATATGCGTCGGGGTATCGAAATCCGGTTCCCCAGCACTCAAACTACAAACATCCATTCCTTCTGCCTTCATCGCCTTGGCTTTAGCTGCGATCGCCAATGTTAAAGAAGGCTGTACTTGCTCCACTCGTGCTGCCAGCTTCATCCTTACCCCACTCTTGAGACTAACTTAGAGAGCCGTTGCCAAAGTAACTTAGCTTGTGCGATCGCGTTGCGCTGACTTGCCAGTTCGCTCTTGGTAACTCTCTAGTCTTTCAGAGTAGCCTGCAATCAGGCTCCAGGTTGGCATTTTTTTTACTTTTTAAACGAATTCCTTGTTTTTACCTGCATCCTGACAATTAACCACTAAGGCACAAAGACACTCAGGAAACACAAAGTTTTCCATTTTAGTGTCGTTGTACCTTAGAGGTTCTTTGAAAACACGCTTTGGCGCTTATGGATCTGGATAAACAGACCCCGCGCTCAAGCAATGGTTACATCTGGTGACAGATAAACATCTTGGATGGCGTTAAATAGCTTCACTCCTTCCTCAAACGGACGCTGGAAGGTTTTACGACCGGAAATTAATCCAGTACCTCCAGCCCGTTTGTTAATGACGGCGGTGCGGATTGCTTCGGCAAAGTCGTTTTTACCTGACGCACCTCCGGAATTAATCAATCCAGCGCGACCAGAGTAGCAATTCAGCACCTGGTAGCGAGTGAGGTCAATCGGATGGTCGGTCGTTAGGTCGGTGTAAACTCGATCGTGGGTTTTGCCGTAACTTTGACCTGCGGCTTTGGCAACCGCAGCATATCCGTTGTTGCATTCAGGCAGCTTTTGTTTAATGATGTCTGCTTGAATGGTCACGCCCAAGTGGTTCGCCTGAGCCGTGAGATCTCCTGCCAGGTGATAGTCTTTGTCTTGCTTAAAAGCGTTGTTCCGGAGATAGCACCAAAGGATCGTTGCCATCCCATATTCGTGGGCGAGTTCAAAAGCTTGGCTGACTTCCTGAATTTGGCGGGTAGATTGATCTGAACCAAAGTAAATCGTTGCCCCGACCGCAGTTGCCCCCAAATTCCATGCTTGCTCGATAGAGGCAAACATTATCTGGTCGAATTGATTGGGGTAAGTGAGCAGTTCGTTGTGGTTAATCTTGAGAATGAAGGGGATTTTGTGGGCATACTTGCGAGAAACCATGCCCAAAACGCCCAGCGTGGTAGCAACGGCATTGCAACCGGCAGCGACCGCGAGTTTGACGATATTCTCAGGATCGAAATACATCGGGTTGGGTGCAAAAGAAGCACCCGCTGAGTGTTCGATGCCTTGGTCTACTGGCAGGATGGAAAGATAGCCAGTATTGGCTAAACGCCCGGTTGAATAGAGTTGCTGGAGACTCCGCAGCACTTGCGGGTTGCGATCGCTAGCAGCAAAAATTCGGTCTACGAAATCAGGCCCTGGCAGATGCAGTAAATCTTTAGAAATCTTCGCTTTGTGAGTCAGAAGGTCTTCTGCTTCTTGACCAAGATTCGACTCTAGAAAACTGGGCATAGATAGCGTAGTAGTCATAGCCGTTTTCCTAAAAACTTGAGTTTTGGTGGGCAGTACTGATGCAGGGAAGAGGGGTAATCAATCAAAAGTTTTGTTAGAGTAGCGCGTGTTTAATTCTGAGTTTTGAGTTTAAAATGCTTTATTCAAAACTCATCACTCCAATTCCAATTACCACCCGTCTTTAATCAACGAGAGAACTATCCTTAAAAGCTAGCGTACCGCTTCAAGTTTCAACTTGCTCTTTTGGTGGAAATCCGTGCTGTTCTCTACCCGGTGGCCCGTCGTACTTCTTTGATGTTTTGTAAAGTTCAAAGCGCCCATCAGCAGCATAGGTTGCATACCGCGATCGCACTGCTTGCATTTCCTCTGGAGTCATCGGCGTGAAACCCCTGGCAATATTCAAGTTTTGGCGCAGCACTTGTAGCGAGTCAATCCCACTCACCGTCGTTGCCACGGGAAGACTCATAGCATAGCGTAGCGCTTCTTGAACGGTGACAACGCCTGCTTTAATCGGTTCGCCCTCACCGCCGAGACTTTTCATGCCAATGGCGGCAATCCCGCGCTTGTTGAGTTCTGGGAGAACTTGCTTCTCAAAGCTGCGAAAACTGGCATCAAAACAATTCAGTGGCAGTTGCACCGTATCAAAGGGGTAATCATAGGAAAGCATTTTCAGGTGAATTGCCGGATCTTTGTGACCTGTGAAGCCGACAAACCGAACTTTACCCTGCTGCTTGGCTTCATCTAAAGCCTCGATAACACCCCCTTTGGAGAAATGCCTTTCCGGGTCGTTGTCGTAAACAACTTCGTGAACTTGCCATAAGTCGATATAATCCGTCTTCAGACGCCGCAAAGATTGCTCTAGTTGCTGCATGGCGACTTTGCGATCGCGTCCGTGGGTACAAACTTTGGTCATCACAAAAGCTTTATCCCGCCGCCCTTGCAGCGCCTTCCCCAGCCGTTGTTCGCTGACACCTTCGTTATATTCCCAGGCGTTGTCCATAAAGGTGACACCCGCATCCAGCGCTTCTTGAACAATCCGAATCGCTTCGGGTTCGTTCGGAACTCCCAAGTGAAAGCCGCCGAGTGTCAGCGCGGAAACTTCTACGCCAGTGCGTCCGAGTTTTCGGCGGGGAATCTCGCCTGCTTTGATGGGCGTCGCCTGGGAAGTTGGCGATAGATTCGTTTCAGCATTGACTTGTTGGTGGGGGTGTAGCAAAATCCGATCGGCGATCGCGACTCCAGCTCCCAAAACGCCGAGTCGTTGCAGAAACTGCCTGCGCTTCCAGTTCAGAATTTCTTGGCGACGATTCTGGGCTGCGGTATCATCATGTGCATCTGGCATGAACTGACCCTGCTGATTTCTTTTATTTCTTCCTAGAATTAATAGTTTTGTTAGTGTATTTCACCCGTCTCTAGATAGGTTATTCACTTCTCTTAAAAATCCAATTTATTAAGGCTTAACCTTTTTTCAGGTGATTCCTAACAAATATGCTTTTCCAATGCACCGCCGCACTCGTCACTTTAGCAACCGTTGACCTTGAAGTTCTAGTGCTTTTCTATACCAATCTGCTCAACCAAAACCCAAATCCCTACATCCCGAATATTTACGCTGAATTTCAGTTGCCTGGATTTCGCTTAGGAATTTTCAGACCTAAAGAAACGCACTTATCAGAGTTTGAATCAGCTAAAAGTGGAATGAGCTTGTGTTTAGAAGTGACTGACTTAGAAGGGGCAATTTCTCACCTAACTGCCCTCGGATACCCACCCCCAGGAGAAATTTTTATCGCTTCTCATGGCAGAGAAGTCTATGCTTACGATCCCGTAGGAAATCGGTTAATTCTTCACCAAGTATTTGCTATTTGTTAAAATTTTTACTTATTTTTGAAGAAAAGGTGTCGCTTGATAATTTTAAATTTGCATGATTTAAAATTATCCAATAGCGTGTGAAATTAGATTTTGAAATCTAAATTTGAAACAGGATTACTTGAGGTAAACGGCTAAGTCAGAAAAGCTACAAAAACTATAGATTAGTAACAGGATGGCGAGAATCTGCATCACGCGCAAATGGGGCGAGGGCATGAGAGTTTCGCGTACCCACATTGACATCGCAGCTCCAATGGCATAGCTTGAACTTAAAAGCAGATAAGGCCAGTCTTTGGTAATTTCCCAGCTCATCAGTAAGCCGATAGCTAACCCGGTCATCAGCAACTCAACGAACCAAGGTGGATTGTACTGGCTAGAAAAAACTAAAGTGCGCCACCAAAATTGTATAGGTCTCATCGATCGGTTGTTATTTTTTAAAAGAGCCATTAACGATTAACTAACGGTTAATCGTTAATAAAAAAATCAATCTAGGACTACTAGTTAAGATAATCAAAATTAAACAGTTTGGCTATCTGCTTAGAGGTGCATCTGGAGGAGTTCCAGGGAAAATCTGCTGATTGTGCTGTTGTAAGTCAGCGATCGCTTCTTGTGTCTCAACTTGGGGAAATGCCTCATAGAAGCGACTGACACTAAGGAAAGGATCGGGAGTCTGGAGGATAATCACGCGATCGCTCCAAGATAATAGCCAATCGCCCAATCCTATCGGTGCCACCGGACTACAAACCCAAACCGCAGCAGGTTCTTGGGCTTTCAAAGCGTAAGCGGCGGCTGCCATTGTCATGCCGGTAGCAATGCCATCGTCAATCAAAATAGCGATCGCACCGCGAGGATTCACGGACAAGCAGCTAGGAGAAAGCTGACTGTAGAGCGCCGCAGCTTTTTCTTGGGCTTGGTGCAACGCCGCTTCCCGTAGCTGATTATTTTCGGGATCTTTACGCGATCGCTTTGCCTGGTACCAAATAACGTGCCCATCTGACGTAACGGCACCAATCGCCAGTTCTGGATTTTCAGGACGGGTAATTTTTTTAGCGACAACGATATCCACCGGGCAACCCAGACAGCGTGCTACCGGCACAGCTACCGGAATGCCGCCGCGAGGCAGTGCATAAACGATCGGCTGAACGCTCAAGCCTTGAGCCTGGAGCTGCTTAATCTCTGCCAGAATAGGCTGAGCTAGCTGCTCGCCAGCAGTAATGCGATCGCGGAAAATTGGGGCTGATGACATGGCACCCTCCAGAAGTTGGCAGTGCGCTCGCCTCTATAATGGCTGATTTTCGCCAGATAAGGCAGAAATCGAGAGTCCATCCAAAGTATGAACTATCAAAGGGCAAGTGTGAACCCACCTTCAGCCTAAGAGTAACCGGAAGCTCAGAGAACCTAAGCCTCACGCTGACCTAAGTCGGAAGAGTGAGCTTCCGACTTAGGTCAGCGGAGTGTCAATATTGTTAGGATTATTTCGGAAAAACCATAGACTATCCGCCAAATTCATGCCAAGCGAAGACCAACTCAGCCTTTTTGACACCTCAGGGATTAGCGAATCTACCACAGCCCAGCCTCAAGCACTAGAACTGATTCCGACAAGTGCCAAAATTCCTATTCCTGCTGGCACCTATCAAACAATGGCTCAGATGGCTGAGCATTGCAACCAATGCTATCGCTGTCAATTGGGCGAAACCCGCACAAACGCTGTAGTTGGACGCGGCAATCTCCAGGCACCCATTATGGTTGTGGGGGAAGCGCCCGGTCAAAATGAAGACGAAACTGGCTTGCCATTTGTCGGTAAAGCGGGACAGTTGCTAGAGAAAATACTCGCTTCGGTGCAGCTAAATACCGAACAGGACGTCTACATCGCCAATATTAATAAGTGCCGTCCCCCCGCCAATCGGGTTCCCACCCCCGATGAAATCGCTGCTTGCAAACCCTATCTGTTGGAACAGATCCGCATGGTAGACCCGAAAATTATCCTATTGACGGGCGCTACAGCAGTGAAAGGATTGACTGGCGATAAAAGAGGCATTACTAAGATTCGCGGCACTTGGATCGAGTGGGAAGGACGCCTGTGTATGCCGATTCTCCATCCAGCCTACCTGCTGCGGAATCCTGCCCGTGAAGCGGGCAGCCCCAAATGGTTAATGTGGCAGGATATTCAAGCAGTACGGGCAAAGTTGGATGAAATCCGCAGTTCTCCAGCGTAATGTTGTCGGTTTACACGAGTCCTTCCTGTTCTAAGGTTTCAATCAACTGAAGACCTCTAGGATCGCCGACTCTCAAAAGCGCAGCTTTTGCATCTTCTCGGACACCCATCTCTTCATCTTCTGCAAATGCTTCAATTAATCCATCAATGGCACCAGCGTAGACGGCATTAGAAGGCATTTCGCGGCAGAGTTGTCCTAACGACCAAGCACAGTTGCTACGGACTGCGGCGATCGGGTCTTGCCTTAGAGCTTCAATCAGGGGTGGAATTGATGCCACAATGGCTTCGTAGCCCAGTTCAGCCATTTGAGCTAACCCACTGGCTGCCCACAGACGCACGGCAGAAATATCGGTTTTTAAGGCGTCGGTGAGAGGTTCTAGCGAGCGGCGATCGCGGCAGTTTCCCAAAGCCCAAACAACGCCTTTGCGGACGTAGCCATTCCAATCGTTGTTGAGTTGGGTAATCAACGGCACTACGGCGGTAGAACTGGGATTGCGCCCCAGTCCATAAGCAGCACTCACCCGCAGCAACGGGCAGGAGTCACTCAGCAAGTGAATTAAATGAGGAATCGCTCGTTCATCCTGGAGTTCGCAGAAAGCTCGTGCTGCTAGCATCCGTTGCTGCGTTCCGGGAGCCGTTAACAGTGCCAGCATCGCATCTGGATCTGGTTTAGGCTGGCTCTCTGCGTCGGCATCAAGCGGCTCTATTTGATCCAGAGGGCTTTCTAGCTCTATCTCTGGATCGAGTAAGCTCAAATCGTCATCGTCGTCATACATATTTGAATAAAGTACCACTACCGCTCCCATTCCTCTAGTCTCTACTGGCAATGCCTGCTTGAGAGAGGCACGAAAGTTAAGAAAACTAACATTATGAGTTGCTAGACCCGATCAAAAAGTTGAATTTGGTATAGTACACGACACCAAGAGCCTTCTATTGTGATCCTTGATAACAGGGGGAGTAATGTGACAGACCACCTAGAGCCATATCGCCGGATGGTTCGTTCCATTCGATTCGTTCCCGCCTTGGGACCTACCCACCAATTTCAGCAGCCGGTGATGCCATTGCCGCAGGTCAATTTATCACCGTCAGTGCCATCTACCCCTCAACCTGCCCCTCAACCTGCCCTCGATCCGTCCGAACACGTTAGCGGCTTGGTGCGAGAGGCAGTCTCGAAACCGACGGTGCTTCCCGTGACCTATGCGATCGCGGAAAATCTCGGCGATCGCATCAGCCGACTGACTGCTGCCAAACCAACGCGATCGCAACCGCCGGAAATTATAGCATTCAAAATTCCCCAGCCTGACCCCAACTGGAAGCCTGCCCCTCCAGTACCTGGTTGGGAGCAGCCAGTAGACGCGAGTTCTACGGCTCCCTCAGATGTCGCGGCACCGGAAGTAGAGTCACCATCCAGCTCAGTGCCAGGGACAGAAGCCCAAACTCCAGTCGCGGCACCGGAAGTTGAGTCATCACCCAGTTCAGTGCCAGAGACGGAAGCAGCACCCATTCCCGAACCCGTTAAGGAGACGCCCAGCGCCCTTCCAGAAGCAATATCTGAAACTCCAACGGCGGCACCGGAAGTGTCAGTTCAACCGACAGAGGAGACGACTGCTGCTGAGGCTGAGTCGCCAGAGGCGATCGCTCCGATAGAGGAACCAAAAGATACCCAACAACCCTCTTTATTAGACAGGGCGGCGGCGGCGCTTCAGGCAGTGGTATCTGTTTTCGACAAGCCAGATGCCGACCAAAAAGAGCCTGCTGTAGAACCAGCACCTCCAGTCGAAGCCGAAATATCAGCGGCTACATCCGTTCCAGTCGAAGAGATCCCCAGCGAATCGGAAGTCGAAACCGAAACACCAACCGCCGAAGCTCCAGTGTCAGTTCAACCAGACGAGGAGACGGCTGCTGAGTCTTCGAAGGAAGCGATCGCTCCCAATGATGAACCAGACGCCCCTCAACCAACTTTATTAGATAGAGCTGCATCAGCGCTTGAGGCAGTGGTATCTGTTTTCAATCAGCAACCAGAAGCAGACGACCAGAACGAACCCGCGGTAGAATCAGCACCCGCAGCCGTCCCAGAAGCCCAAGCAATAGAAACACCTCAGATTAACTGTCCAAAATGCGGCGCTACTGAGGTTCGGAAAAATGGGCACTATAAAAACAAGCAAAGATATGTTTGTAAAGACTGTGGGAAACAGTTTGTTGCCGCTGATGCTGGTGAAGAAGCCGAGCCACAAACGCAGACAAAGCCTGCTGTAACATCTGAAGCTCAGGCATTGCCTAAGACGCACAGCGTTCCTGCCGTACCGGAAAAAACTTCTAAGGGCAAAGGGAAGAAACAGGCAAAAGGTTTTGGACGACCCAAAACAAAATAGCTTGCTTGGTCTTCCTTATGGCTGCGGTGTCTCAGGAAACAGCGGTTTCAGCATCCACAAAGACTGGGTTTGGTAGCCGAGGCTGCGGTAAAGATTCAACGCGGGTTGATTGGTTTGAAAGACTTGCAGACCCATTTGGCGATCGCCTCTTGCCCGCGCCCAGTCTTCGGCATGATTGACCAAAGCTTTTCCTATGCCACGTCGGCGGTGTTCTGGCAAGACATAGAGTAAAAAAATGTGGGCATGGCGATCGCCTGTCACCTGATCCACGGCATTTCCCAACCAAAGACAAGCTACTTGGGAAGGATGATGAACGGATGAGCCAGGAATTGAAGAATCTGTTTCTTCCTTTTTTCTTCCTTCTTCCTTTAGTTCGACCCACCACAAAGGCGTTTTTTTAGAAAAGTATTGCTCAACCGTTTCCGCTAGATGAGAAAAATCTTTTTGTTCTGGAAAAAGCTCCTGGTAAGTCAGCTGCATGAATTTCACGAGACTTGCTCGATTCAGACTCGATCCTTCGCGCAGCTGATACCCCGGCAATAACAGACAAGGCATTTTAGACTATCGATTTTAGATTGGAGATCAATCCTAAATCCATCATTTCTAAGCCAAAATCAGATGTCGGTGCCTGAGCGTGTTCCCCAGGAGGATTGACTTCCTCAATAGGTGCGGGTGCTGCCATGTCAGAGGGTAAAAAGATGCGGGCGCTAACTGCCACCAGCGCCACAAAAAAGATCAACACCACGATCAATGGAACAATGTACTGACGAAAGATAGCCATAGAGAAAGACTTTTCTAAGAATTGTGTTTAAGATTTGTTAAGCTCTCTGTTTCTATCCTACAACTGTTGAGAGTCATCGTCTTCATCATCTAGTACCTCTCTAGGCATTTCTGGCACGGAACGCGAATTCCAGGGAGCAAAAATAGGCAGCAGCAGTAATCCAGGCAAGGCAGCGGCGATGCTAATTAGGAAAAAGGAAGGCCAACCAGTGGCTTCTGCGATTCGACCCGCTGGGGCAACTAAAATATCGCGGCTGACTGCCATTAAGCTGGAGAGTAAAGCATACTGGGTTGCCGAGAAGCGCTGGTTACAAAGACTCATCAAAAAGGCTACAAAAGCGGCGTTTCCGAGTCCAGCACAAAAGTTTTCAATATTAATAGTCAGTACAAGTAACTGATAGTTTTTCCCGACTTGTGCAAGGAGAAAATAAGCAAAATTACTCACTGCTTGCAAAGCACCAAATACCCAAAGTGAGCGATTAATACCGATTTTGCTGAGAATTGCACCGCCTGAAAGAGCGCCAACAATGCTTGCCAGTAATCCCATGCCGCCCTGAATTGCACCAACTTCTGAGGAAGAGAAGTTTAAGCCGGTCTTCTCCAACAAAAAGGGCGTGGACATATTATTAACAAGCGCGTCACCCAGTTTGTAGAGAACAATGAAAACTAGAATCAAAAATCCTTGGCTCTGACCATTGCGTTGAAAGAATTCAATAAATGGCAAAGACACCGCTTCTGATAAGGAATCGGGTGGGCGATCGCGCTGTATGGGTTCCGGTGCCCAAATTGAACTCACGAACCCAATTGCCATCAACAGCGACATCAACAAGTAAACTGTAGGCCAAGACAATTTTTCCGCTAAAATCAGCGCCAAACCACCCGTAATCAGCAAGGCAACGCGATATCCTAAAACAAAAATCGCTGCCCCGGCTCCCATTTCCCGTTCTTCCAGGACATCTGTGCGATAGGCGTCAACGGCGATGTCTTGAGTCGCGCTGAAAAAGGCAATCAGTAAAGCATTGGCGGCTAACAGTTGCAAAGCTTGGGAGGGCTTTTGGAGCGCCATTGCTGCGATCGCTAACAACAATGCCGCTTGCGTCAGAACTAGCCAGCCACGACGACGCCCCAGAAACGGCGGCACAAAGCGGTCGAGTAAGGGCGACCAAATAAACTTGAGCGAGTAGGGCAAACCTACCAAGCTGAACAACCCAATCGCACTTAAATTCACGTTCTCGACTGTCATCCAGGCTTGCAACGTCTTACTCGTCAAGAACAAGGGCAAACCTGACGCAAAGCCCAGAAACAAAAGAGCCGCCATCTTGCGGCTTTGAAAAACTTGAAAAAAAGATTGGGTTGCTTTCACGACTGACAAAGGCTCCTTACGAACTTTGAGTCATTAGTTTGCTGTCCTTGGTAGTGGGTAATCGGTAATCGGTAATGCCTTGTATGAATTACCAATTACCAATTACCGTTTCTCCAATTCCTAATGACTCAGGAGAATGGCTCTTTTGGTCTTGAGATATCATCCCATAGAGAGAAACCTTTTCCCGGAGACTTTGATAAGAGGAACGCGAAGAATGCTATCGCCTTCGAGATCCCGATTTCATGGAAGCAAATTCATAGCCGCGCCAGACGCCGACCAACACACCTTGCACCTCCACTTGGTTCGCCTTTACCTTAATGGGGTCGTATTTGGTATTGGCTGGTTTGAGCGTAATTTGCTCTCCCTGCCGGTGATAGCGTTTCAAGGTCGTTCCGTGTCCTTCGACTCGTGCTGCCACAATCGTGCCATTTTTCACGCGATCCGGTTCGGGTACGGGTCGCATGATGACCATATCGCCTTCAGCAATTTGGTCATCAATCATGCTGTCTCCGACCACCCGAAGGGCATAATAATCCGGCTGACGAAACAGGGCAGCCAAATCCAGCTGTTCGACCGTATCGGTGAAAGGTTCGACAAGACCACCGGCAGCGATCGCTCCTAAAACCGGCACTCCACTCGCACCAGCGCGCACAATCCTAATCGTGCGGGCTTTTCCTTCCGTCCAGTCAATATAGCCTTTCGCACGCAAGTGTTCCAGGCGGCTCTGAACCGGCGCAGGCGACTTCAGTTCCATTGCCCGCATCATCTGCCGAATTGAAGGCGCGTGTTGATATTGACTGATATATTCCACCAGCCAATTATAAAGTTGCTGCTGAGCATCAGTTAGGGGTTCCATAAAACAATAGGGGAATACTAATCTACGTCCTATAGAACATTCGTACTACTAAAATCCACGTCTGTCCAGTGGTTAATGGCTAATGTTTTTTAAACAATTAGCCATTTGCCATTCGCGATTAGGGATTAGCAAATTATCAATCTGCTCCCAAAAGACTCACCAACAAAGCCTTCTGCGCGTGCATTCGGTTTTCTGCCTGATCCCAAACCCGCGACTGAGAACCTTCGATAACAGCATCGGTAATTTCTTCCTCTCGATGAGCAGGTAAACAATGCAGCACAATTGCATCAGGATCGGCAATACTCAACAGATGCTCATTCACTTGGTAAGGTTGAAAAATTGGAATTCTGGCATCTGCTTGTTCCTCTTGACCCATACTTGCCCAAACATCGGTATAAAGCACATGGGCACCTTTGGCGGCAGCTTCAGGGTCGTTAGTAATTGTCACCTCAGAGTTAGCCTGTGCAATCTTTTTCGCTTGCTCGACAATTGCCGCATCGGGTTGATACTCCGTAGGTGTAGCAATTCTCACATTTATCCCCATCAACGCGCAGCCCAAAAGCAGGGAGTTTGCCATATTATTGCCATCTCCCAGATAAGTCAAAGTCAGCCCATCTGGCGTTCCAAAGCATTCTTGAACAGTTAATAAATCAGCTAAAACCTGACAGGGATGTTCTAAATCCGACAGCGCATTGATAATCGGAATCTTGGCATAGTTCGCAAAAGTTTGCAGATCCTCCTGCTCAAATGTCCGAATCGCTAAGATGTCTAGATAGCGATCCAACACTCGTGCTGTATCGGCTAACGGTTCTCCCCGGCTCACCTGGGTAACATTAGGATTCAGGTCTATCACCTGACCGCCTAGTTGGTACATTGCCACTGAAAAGCTGACGCGAGTCCGTGTAGACGCTTTATAAAACAACAGCCCTAACACCTTATTGCAGCGCAAATTTAGCTGATGCGTCTTCAGCTGAGCTGCCAAATCCAAAAGTTCTTTCATTTCCTCAGCACTGAGGTCTGCCAGACTTAGGAGATCTCGTCCTTTCAATGCTTCCATTTTTATCCCCGATGAGTGAAGTAAAATGCGTTCCCGCAGCGTGAGTCTTAACGGAGCGAGTCGTTTAGACTCTACTTGGCTCTTGTTATACCGTTTTAAAACCCTACCAGATTTTTATCAACTTAGCTGTGGCAGAGAATTGTAAGGACAAGTTCATGAGTAACCAGAAGTGTTTCCAGGTACATCCAGGGTAAAACTTTCGGGATAGCAACCCATTTTTGCAGAATTTAACGGGTTTGAAGGGAAAATGTTTTTTCTGTTCCAGCAGCTTAATAGAGAGTTATTCATCCCAAATTTAGGCTTCTCCAGTCTCTTTCAACCCTAGTCCTCGAAAATATCTTTTCAACCGAGAAATAAACCACTATAAAGTCAAAATAAACCTTAAAAAAGGTATTGATATGGTAAAAGTTCCTTTTGTATCCTTTCAGCAAAAAAAGTAAGCAAAAGCTCAGCCTGTTTCCCCTACCTAGAAAATAGGTTGCAAGAATTAACAAACTGATGTATACCGCTTAGGGGGGTTAGACTTAAAATTTTTAGTATAACTTTAAGCCATTTAAGGATATTTACTAAGATAATCATTGATTCATAAAAATAATTAGAAATATCACAGAAATATAACTTTTACAGAATCCCGAATATGAAATTTCCCTTCGCGGTGAAAATAGGGCTGGCTATCTCGCTTCTTTCAGTTGGAGTCACCAGCACTAGCGTTTATTTTTTCTACTCAAAAACAAATCAAATTGTTTTAAACCAGATGTCAGAGCGGCTTAAAGATGTAGGTCGTCAAGGAGCATCTTCGTTAGAGCAAGACGAAAAACAAACAATTCAGCAGCTTCGTCAGTCTCTTGAAAAAAATTCTCTGCCTGTCAGCGAAAAAATTAAAACCCTAGAACCTGGAGAAATCACGGCTTCTTTACCACCTAAAATTGCTCAAGAATATATAAAATCCCCGGAGTATCAAGCTCTTGTAAAAATTTTGATAAAAATTAGAAATAGCAGCCGGAGAAAAGTATTTCCTGTGAGATTTTTGAGGCAAACCTCGGAAGCAAAAGACAAGATTCCCCTCATTCGCTCAACCTATCTTATTGTCAGCATTCCAGAATCGCCGAGATATCGAATTGTCAAGTTTCTGGCTCATGACGATTCTCAAAAAATACTAGCTCAGAAAGAAAAATTGATTGGGGATTTATACGCAACTGAGCAAAATGAACTACAGCAAGCTTTTGAGGGGGAAGCACAAGCTGGCAAGAAATTTTATACAGATAAAATTGGCACTTTTCTCAAAGCAGCCATTCCCATTAAAGATGAAAAAGATAATGTCATTGCTGTTTTAGTTTTAGAGTACGACGGCACCAACGAAATCAACCAAATTCATAAATTACAATACATTTGCATCAGTATTATTAGTATTAGTTTATTCCTATCGCTGCTCGTCGCATTTTTGCTGGCGCGTTGGTTGGGAAACCCTATCGAAAAATTATTAGAAGGTGCCCAAAAAGTATGCGATCGCAACTTTGACATCTTTATAGATGTTAAAAGCAAAGATGAGTTGGGACTGTTGGCAGATGCCTTTAATTCGATGGTAGCGGAAATACGAGACTATGCCCAAAACCTAGAATCCAAAAATAAAGATTTATTACAAATCAATCAACTAAAAGATGAATTTTTAGCTAATACTTCCCAAGAGCTACAAACTCCTTTAAATGAAATAATCGGTATCACTGACTCTCTTTTAGAGGGAGCTGCTGGACAACTGTCGGAAATTCAAAAGCAAAATTTGTTAATGATTTTGCAAAGCGGTCAACGGCTAGCAAATATGGTTAACGATATTGTTGATTTAGAAAAACTTAAGCATAAAACACTGGGGTTAAAACTCAGACCAGTAGGAATGCAAGAAATTGCCGATGTAGTTTTAACTCTTGCTAAACCTTTCGCAGATATCAAAGGTTTGCGCTTGGTTAATCGAATTGAACCTACTGTACCAATGGTATGTGCTGATGAAAATAGAGTTCAACAAATCCTGCATAATTTAGTTAGTAATGCGATTAAATTTACTGATACAGGTAGTATACAAGTTGTTTCTTCAGTTGCGGATAATTACATGGAAATTACGGTTGCAGATACCGGAATTGGCATTCCAATCAATAGAATAAATACCATTTTTGATGCTTTTGAACTTACCGAAGAATCTATTTCTAGACCTTACGTAGGGACGGGCATCCGCCTTGCAGTTACTAAACAACTGGTGGAATTGCATGGCGGCAAAATTTACGTAGAATCCATTCTAAAAAAAGGTTCGCGGTTTACTTTTACGCTACCGCTGGCAGGAAAATTGGAAAGTATACAACAAACGCTTTCCAAAGAACTCAGTTCAAAAGAGGTTGAAATTCAAAACTTTCAGTTTGAAAGGTTACAAGATTACCTACAACCTGCACCCCAAGAAGGAAAATTTAAAATTTTAATTGTAGATGACGATCCGGTTAATCTTCAGATCCTTAACAATTATCTCTATTTGGAAAATTATACGGTTTATCAAGCGAGGAATGGAATCGCTGCTTTAGAAGCCATTGAGCAAGGTCTAAAGCCTGATTTAATTTTACTTGATGTAATGATGCCAAAAATGTCAGGCTATGAAGTTTGCAAAAAAATTCGCCAAACTTTCCCTGCCAATGAATTACCAATTGTGATTGTGACAGAAGCGCATAGCGTTGCTAATTTATTAGAAACCTTTGGGTCGGGAGCCAATGATTATCTAACTAAACCTATTTCAAGACACGAATTGATAGCACGAATAGAGACTCATCTTGAGCTTTCCAAAATAAATATTGCTTATGGTCGATTTGTGCCCCGTCAATTTATTAGTTTGCTGGGAGAAGAAAGCATTGTTAATGTAAAGCTAGGCGATCAAGTGCAGAAAGACATGACAATCCTCTTTTCTGACATTCGCAACTTTACGAGCCTTTCAGAGGCGATGTCACCCAAAGAGAATTTTAATTTTATTAATTCCTACTTGAGTCGGGTGAGTCCCGTTATCCGGAATAATAATGGTTTTATAGATAAATATATTGGAGATGCGGTGATGGCGCTTTTCCCGGAAAGCGCTGAAGATGCTTTGCGGGCAGCGATTGAAATGCAAAAACAAGTTTCGCAGTACAATATGGAACGCCGAAGAAGCAATTTACCTCCTATCGCTATCGGCATTGGCATCCATAGCGGCAGTTTGATGCTAGGCACGATTGGAGATGAACAGCGTATGGAAGGGACAGTGATTTCAGATGCAGTGAATCTGGCGTCTCGTCTGGAAGATTTGACCAAAGCCTACGGAGCTTCTATTATTATTAGTGAAAAGACGTTGCTGGGTTTAGAAGATCCCACTCGATATAATTATAGATTCTTGGATAAAGTTCATATTAAAGGTCGTAAAGATTTATCGCCTATTTTTGAAGTTTTTGATGGTGTTATCTTAGAGGCTTTAGAGCTAAAAAGCAAAACCAGAAGCTCTTTTGAATGGGGAATTCATCTTTATTACAGCAAAAAATATGCCTTTGCGGAGGAAATTTTTAAGAACGTCTTAGAGCAAAATAATCAAGATAAAGCGGCTAGCCTCTATGTTAAACGTTGCCAGAGATTGCAAAAACAGGGAACCGATGAAAGATGGGACGAAATTGAGTCTTTTGAGGAAGCCTTTTAGGCAAAACAACAGGGAGGGATGTTTAAAGAGTGGGTTGCAAAGGCAACCTACATCGCCGATTATCAATTCTGCGATTAAACGCTTGCTTTTAAGCCTTCCATGTCTCTGTCTAGGAATGGTTTTACCTTCTGTAACGGCTTTGATGCCGAGTCGGGTTTTGGCTGCGGAAAAAATATTTATTTCCTATGGACCGATACAGTTATCCCTTCCGGTTTCGGCACTGGAAGAATATGCCAGGGAAGGCAAAATCAATCAGGATTTAGGGTTTTATGCTCAATTTTTTAAGCCGGAACAGCTAGAGCAGTTACGGAGGATTTTGCAAACTCGTGCGAATGTGAGTCCGGTGGCAGTGGCTCAATTTCTCTACACGCCGCAGGGGGAAATTCTGCTGCGGCGGGTTGGCGAAATTATTCAAACAAAAGCGTTTCAACCGGGTTTTTATGCAATTCGAGCTGCTTTAATTCAAGCTGCTGCCGATCCACAAGGATTGACGCCACTGAATGTACTGCGAAAGTTTCCGACTTACGCAATTCGGATTAATTCGGATCGGGGCTTTGAGATTATTGATGAGCTGAGCAACCTAATCGGGAAAACCCAAGGAGCGATCGCTGCCGTTGAACAGGCAGCTTTGGCTGAAATCTCAGCTCAGTCATCCACTCAGATGCCCTTTCAGCCATCACAAATGGCAACACCGTTTAATATTCCCGCAGGGCGAGATTTACAGCAACCAGGGCCGCTAAGCTGGGAAATGCAGACCCTGACGCTCAATGACCTCAGCCGCAGCCGTACCTTCCCAGTCGATGTTTATCTGCCGCAGTTGAGCGGACGAGCCGCACCCGTAATTGTAATTTCTCACGGGCTGGGAAGCGATCGCTTGTCCTATGCCTACCTGGCGAGACACTTAGCTTCTCATGGATTTGCAGTGGCTCTACCAGAGCATCCAGGCAGTAATTCCCAGCAGTTGCAGGCTCTAATTAGCGGTCTGACAAGCGATGCGGCTCCTCCCAGCGAGGCGGTTGACCGTCCTCTAGATATGAAGTATTTGCTAGATCAACTGGCAGCTACTTATCGAGGACGACTAGATATGCAAAACGTCGGCGTCCTTGGTCAATCGTTTGGCGGCTACACAGCGTTGGCGCTGGCGGGTGCAGAAATTAATTTTGAGAACCTGGAAAAAGATTGCACTGCTATCAATAGTTCGTTGAATCTGTCGCTGTTGCTCCAGTGTCGGGCGCTGCTATTGCCGCAAATTGATTATCAATTGGGGGATGACCGAATTAAGGCAGCGATCGCGATCAATCCAGTTGATAGTAGCATCTTCGGAAAAAGTGAGATGAGCGGCATCAAAGTTCCGATAATGTTATTTGCCAGCAGTAACGATACCGCCGCACCCGCTTTATCAGAACAGATTAAACCCTTCACTTGGCTGACAACCCCCAACAAATATCTGGTTTTAATGAAAAAGGCAACGCATTTTTCCACTTTGGGAGAAGCGTTTGAAGGTACTGGGGTAGTCAAGATTCCGCCACAAGTTGCGGGACCAAATCCCGTGACTGCTTTTGGATATGTGAAAGCCCTGAGCCTAGCTTTTTTTAAAACCTATGTTTCTAACGAGCCAGAATATCAACAATACCTGAATGCTTCTTACGCTCAATATATCAGTCGAGATGAGATTCCTTTAGTTTTGATTCAGTCTTTAACAGAGGAACAATTGCAGGGAATCAGCAATACTTCTACTGCTCAGCCAATCCCATCTCCTACACCCAATACTTTTCAGTTAAGCTCTCCCCCAGCCCTTCCCCTGCAAGGGGACGAGAGGAATTCTTCCCCATCTCTGCCAGGGGATAGGGTAGAGGCGTTAGGTGTGCCTTACCCGAAAAATATTGCTCCTACACCTTAACTAGAATATGCAATCGGATGATTTGAAATTAGCTCAACTAAAACAAAAACTAAGCAGTGTTAAGCGTTCAGCTTGGAAACCTATCGTTCAAGAAGGTGATGGAGATTTAACTGCATCAAAGTTTGCTGGAAAACCTTGGCTGAGTGCCGATGAGACTTGGCCTACTTGTCCTAATTGTCAAAAGCCAATGCAGCTATTTTTGCAACTGAATCTTGATAAGTTGCCTGAAAGCTTGAATGGAAAGTTTGGCAACGGTTTATTACAATTTTTTTATTGTACTAGCTACGACAAGCCTCTTTGCGAGGTTGATTGTGAGGCTTGGGAACCATTTGCAACAACTAAACTCGTGAGAATTATCCAACCAAACACCACACCATCAGAGATGGATATCCCAGAAATAGAAGATTTATTTCCTGCTAAGTTAATTGTAGGATGGGAACAAAGGGACGAGTATCCTGGCAGGGAAGAGATAGAACTAGATAACTATACAATAGATAATAAAGCTTTTGATATTGTCTACAAGCGCCCTCGAAGAGAAGACAAGTTAGCTGGTTGGCCTAGTTGGGTACAATTTCCTGAATATCCAAATTGTCCAACTTGTAACCGCGAAATGAATCAATTTATTTTTCAAATTGATTCAGGAGATGATAACAATAATATTCTTTATAACTGGGGTGATATGGGAGCAGCATATCTCGTCCAATGCCCAAAACATAAGGAACAAGCTGCTTGTCTGTGGCAGTGCCACTAATTAAAAACTTATAGGATTAAATGCAAGGATTTCTTAACTTAAATAAACCTGTTGGATTCACTTCTCACGATTGTGTCGCCAAGGTGCGAAAACTCTTGCGCCTCAAGCGCGTGGGACACGCAGGAACTTTAGATCCGGCTGCGACTGGCGTGTTACCAATTGCGCTGGGCAAGGCGACGCGGCTGTTGCAATATTTGCGGCAGGATAAGGCTTATCGGGGGACGATTCGACTGGGGGTAAAAACGACGACTGATGACTTGGAAGGAGAAATTATCAGCGCCCATCCAGTACCAGGATTAACCTTAGAACAAGTGCAAGCAGCCTTAAAGAAATTTGAGGGCAAAATTCAGCAAGTGCCGCCAAATTATAGTGCCATTCAAGTTGAGGGAAAACGCCTGTACGATAGGGCACGGGCGGGGGAAATTATTGAAGTTCCAGCGCGAGAGGTGGAAGTTTATAAGCTAGAAATATTGGAGTGGAGAGAAGGAGATTTTCCCGAATTAGATGTAGCGATCGCTTGTGGCCCTGGAACTTATATTAGAGCGATCGCTCGCGATTTAGGTTTGGCGTGTGCAACTGGCGGCACCCTTGCCGCCCTGACTCGCACTGAGAGTAGCGGCTTCCAGCTATCAGATAGCCTGACTTTTGAAGAATTGGAAGAACAGCTCAAACAAGGAA
Organism: Trichocoleus sp. AS-A1; assembly: GCF_039962015.1. Taxonomy (NCBI): domain Bacteria; kingdom Bacillati; phylum Cyanobacteriota; class Cyanophyceae; order Leptolyngbyales; family Trichocoleusaceae; genus Trichocoleus; species Trichocoleus sp. AS-A1. The sequence goes on from NZ_JAMPKG010000018.1 coordinate 119,598, forward strand.
CGTTTCATCCAATTCTAGCGTCGGCAGCTTTGGGGCATCTCCCAGCTGTCACCTTACAAGCAACAGATGCTAAAGCCTGGTGCCAAGGTCAGCGCATTCCTTTTCGCCCCCTTTCCTTTCCTGCCTTGACGGACGCTGAAGAGGGAAAGTTGCGGCTGAACGATGAAGAGGGTCGTTTTTTGGGCATAGGCTGCTTGCTTGCCTCAGAAACTGGCTATCTGCTGGTTCCTCTGATGGTATTTGAGCCACTTTGAGCCACATTTATCGGAACACCCGTTTTCTCGCGTGGGCGATCGCGGCGATGCCTCTGCCATCCGATTGTCAGGATAATCGTTTTAGAGTTAGAACTGGCAGCATGATAGCCGTGTGCGAACGACTTGGCTGCTTTTGGAGAGAATTTTGGATGCGATCGCTAAAATCAACGTTAATTTGTATTGCAATTACTCTGGGATTTGTTTCGAGCTATATTAACAAATCATCGGCTCAAGATTCCGACTTCGCCACTTTAAGTCGGGAAATTATTACCAGATTGAATGGGAATTGTCGGGGTTCTACGCAAGTTCGCTATCAATCCCAGAAGTTGACCTCACCGAATGGTCTTAATTCAGTTTATCTGAATATGAATATTCGGAGAGTTGGTCAAGCCAACAGTCGGGCAAACAATAACTTGTTGATAAAATGTAATCCCAATACTGCTGATAAAATTCTTGGAGAATTAGTGATTGAAAAGGATGGACTATCAAGTACAACAAGGCTGGGAGATATTCTGGGCTTAAGTAACAATATTCATAACTACGTTATTGCTAATCCAGTCTCTTTTTCCCCGGATGATAGATATTTAGTGTTAAGATTAGATGTTTTTGATGGATTAAATAATTCTTGGGTTAATCATTTAGTTTTAGACACTCTTAATCGCTATAAAATATTGGCTTTTTCTAATTGTGAAGGATTTGAAAGCAATTCCTATTTAGGATTTATTTCATCTTCTGAGATAGTTTTTGCCTGCGAGAATCCTAGCGAACCAGGCCCTATAGAGGTCTTTAATTTCCAAAAAAGGTCGCGACAGAAGGTTTCTACCCGGAAACCTTCAAGGGAATTAGTAAAAATTTTTGACAAAGTTCGTTCTTACGGCTCAGTTTCTTCAGGATTTACCATCGTCAACGAGCAGCAGTTTCCTCCTCAATAGAAGTTAAGCCGTTGGATCTAAAATCTTACTAGAGTTTTTTAGGGCTATAGAGTTTGTATAGCAGACCTAAATAATTCGTGAAGGCGAGATCCCCGACTTCTCTAAGAAGTCGGGGATCTGAAACCCTGGCATCTCAAAACTTAAATATAATTGCGATAAATATGCAACATTTCGCATTTTCAAAAAGTTTCTGTCTGCCCCAAAATTACTGAATCCTTAGCTTGGATTCAAAGATACTGAAACCCAACCCTTCTGCTGGGTTAAGGAACGAAAACTATCTGACTAAACTCCAGTAATCTAATACTCAGAAGAAAGTAATTTAGTCCTAAAGTATATACATTCATCAATATTTGGTTGTAGAAGTAAAAACATGACCCAAGCACAAGTAGCACCTTATGGTTCCTGGAAATCGCCCATCACCTCTGACTTAATTGTTTCTGAAACGATTGGAGTGGGGCAGATTGCCTTTGATGGCGAGGATGTTTACTGGATTGAGGGGCGACCCGCAGAAGCGGGTCGGAGTGTCATTGTGCGACGTACCCCAGATGGGAAAACCATTGATGTCACGCCACCTCCCTTTAACGTCCGCACTCGCGTCAATGAATACGGCGGTGGTGCCTTCTGCGTCGCTGATGGCACCGTTTATTTTTCCAATTTCGCGGATCAGCGCCTTTATCGGCAGACTCCAGGTGCAGAATCGCAACCGCTGACACCAGAAGGAAGCTTCTGCTATGCGGATGGAATAATTGACCGGAAACAGCGGCGGTTGTATGTTGTGCGCGAAGACCACACCACAGGCGATCGCGAACCAATCAATACCTTGGTTAGCATCAACTTGGAAGATGGTGATGATATTCGGGTGTTAGTGCCTGGAAACGACTTTTACTCATCTCCACGCCTCAGTCCTGACGGTTCTCAGCTGGCTTGGTTAACTTGGAATCATCCGAATCTGCCGTGGGATGGAACCGAATTATGGGTTGCACAAATCAAAGCGGATGGTTCCTTGGGTGAAATCCAACGGGTTGCGGGTGGCGTTGATGAGTCTATTTTTCAACCAGAATGGTCGCCGGATGGCATCTTACACTTTGTTAGCGATCGCAGTGGCTGGTGGAATCTCTACAGATGGCAATCCCAGCCATCCCTAAAAAGGGGGGGGAAAGACGTTGAACCCCCCTTGACAGGAAAGGACGGGGGAATTGAACTGCTATGCGAAATGGAGGCTGAATTTGGGCTTCCACAGTGGATTTTTGGGATGTCCACCTATGCTTTTGAATCTGAAGAACGGATTATCTGCACCTACACTCAGCAAGGCATTTGGCATCTGGCGAGTCTCGACACGGAGACAGGAAAGCTGGAGAAAATTGAGACGGACTACACTGAAATTTCGTCCCTCAAAGCATCTGCGGGTCGTGTGGGATTTATTGCTGGTTCGCCGACCAAATTTAGCTCGATTATCCAAATGGATATGGCTACGCAGCAGATAGAAGTGTTACAGCGCTCCAGTAAGTTAGAAATTGACGCCGGGTACTTGTCCGCCCCGCAACCGATTGAATTTCCTACCGAGAACGGATTAACCGCTCACGCCTTCTTCTACCCGCCCCAAAACCGCGACTATAGGGCACCCGATGGTGAGTTGCCGCCCTTGGTCGTCAAAAGCCACGGAGGACCGACAGCAGCCACCTCTAGCCAGCTGAACTTGCGGATTCAATACTGGACAAGTCGCGGATTTGCTTATCTAGATGTCAATTATGGCGGCAGCACCGGCTATGGACGCGCCTACCATCAGCGGCTGGATGGGCAGTGGGGGATTGTGGATGTGGATGATTGCGTGAATGGGGCGCGGTATCTGGCCCAACAAGGCTTGGTGGATGGAAACCGGATGGCGATCGCCGGTGGTAGTGCGGGTGGCTACACGACGCTGTGCGCCCTGACTTTCCGCGATGTCTTCAAGGCCGGTGCGAGTTACTACGGCGTCAGCGACTTAGAGGCGCTGGTCAGAGATACCCACAAATTTGAATCGCGCTATCTGGATCGGCTGATTGGCCCTTACCCACAGCGGCAAGATATTTATCAAGAGCGATCGCCTATTTACTTTACGGAGAATCTCTCTTGTCCGGTCATTTTCTTTCAAGGGCTAGAAGATAAAGTTGTCCCACCCAACCAAGCAGAAATAATGGTAGAGGCCCTACGTGCCAAAGGGTTGCCCGTTGCTTATGTTCCTTTTGAGGGCGAACAACACGGTTTTCGCCGTTCGGAGAATATTAAACGCGCCATTGATGGGGAATTTTACTTTTATTCTCGCGTCTTCCGGTTTGAGCTTGCCGATCCAGTGGAGCCAGTTGCGATCGCTAATCTTGACCCTGAAGCATGACCAACCCTCAGGCTGATTACGATAGCCCTTGGAAGGAAGCCTTGGAGATTTATTTTACCGACTTCATGGCTTTCTTCTTCCCGCAAGCTTATGCTGACATTAACTGGTCGCAGGGCTACGAATTTCTCGACACCGAACTGCAACAAGTCGTCCGCGATGCAGAACTGGGGCGGCGTCGGGTCGATAAACTGGTAAAAGTCTGGCGACAAAACGGCGAAGAAACCTGGGTACTGATTCACATCGAAGTTCAAAGCAAAGTTGATGCTAATTTTGCTGAGCGGATGTATGTCTATAATTACCGGCTTTTTGACCGATATCGACGGCAAGTTGCCAGCTTAGCCGTGTTGGCAGACGAGCAAGCGTCATGGCGTCCGCAGAGTTACGGCTATGAAATTTGGGGCGCAAGAGTTAGTTTGCTATTTCCCACTGTCAAGCTGTTGGACTATGAAGCCCAGTGGCAAAGTTTAGAGCAAAGCACCAATCCTTTTGCCGTCATCATCATGGCTCATCTGAAAGCGCAAACGACGCGCCGCAATCCCGAAGGGCGGTTAGAGTGGAAATTGAGCCTAGTTCGAGGGCTATATGAACGAGGTTACAGCCGAGAAAACATCCTAGAGTTGTTCCGGTTAATTGAATGGATGATGGTGTTACCAGAGGAATTACAGTTTGGGTTTGAAGAAACACTAAGTCGTTACGAGGAGGAAAGAAGAATGCCCTTTATCACGCCAATTGAGCGGAGAGGCATCCGCAAGGGAATCTTACAGAATTCTAGAGAGAATATCATTGAAGTTCTGGAGACGCGGTTTGAAACGGTACCTAGCTCAATTGTCGAGAGCGTCACTAGCATAGAAGATCCAGCTTTGCTAAAACAGCTTCATAGACGGGCAATTACCATCAGCTCGGTGGAAGAATTCCAACAAGCGATCGCCCAGCTTACCTCTCAGGAAGAATCGGAAACAGCTTAAAGTCACAATTTTTAAACGGAGATTAATTCATGACTGAAGAACCCATATTCAACATTAACGAAGAAATGTATGAGACGCTGTTAGAATTTCAGCAGCAAATTGAAGCAGGCGAAGTCGAATCACCAGCGGAAACCACACAAGAACAAGAGAATCTCGACACGGCTAGAGAATCTCTTGAAAATGTTTACTTGGCTGAGAGTGATTCAAAACACCCTCTTGAGTAAAGCCAGTAGTAGGATGCGATCGCGCTTGTGAGGGATGGGAAGAGCGAACCGACAGGTCGGCGCTTCGCTATCGCATCCTTCACTTCTTCATTCGTCTCGTCTGTTGCGTGCGTAAAATCAAGAGCAAATTGTCCTGATGATGCCGTGCAATAAATCTAATTCAGAAGTGCCAAAAATCTAGCAACATGATTTAGTATTTTTTGTTGAAAAATATTTTATTAAGTAGAAAATGCAGAAAAAACAAAAATTTCCCTACTTAGTTGGTTCCAAATGGACAGCCCAGCAAAAAACGTGGGGATGGCGACATTTTCAGGTAGTGAATCGCAAAAACCAAGGTAAGTTTGTTTTTGCAGAAATGGTTGCTTCCTGTGACCCAAATGTGCGTTTCTGGATTAACGCCAAGCTGCTAAAAAATCCCTCCCAGTGGCAAGCAGGCTGGCAATCTTTGCAAGAAATGGAGGAAAAGGAAAATAGCGAATTAAATATTGAAAGTCCAATCATTTCTAATTTTTAATAATTCCTATGACTGCTGTTTCCCTTGAGAACGTCCGCAAACTCTACAACAAAATCCCTGTCGTCAACGACCTCTCCTTTACGATTAAATCTGGAGAGATGTTTGGACTCCTTGGCCCTAACGGTGCAGGGAAATCTACGACAATTCGGATGCTAACCACATTGACAAAACCCAGTGAAGGTCAAATTGAGGTCGCTGGATATGATGTGGTACGACAACCTTTGCAGGTAAAACAAAATATTGGGGTGGTATTGCAACAAATCAGCGTGGATGCCGATTTGACGGTTTGGGAAAATATGGAACTGCATGGGCGGATGCACCATATTCCCCAGCACCAGCGACAGCAGGACATCGATCGATGGCTGGAATACGTGGAACTGGTAGACAGGCGAGATAGCCTGGTAAAAACCCTTTCAGGTGGCATGAAGCGCCGATTGCAGATTGCCAGAGCCTTATTGCATCAACCTTCTATTCTTTTTTTGGATGAGCCAACGGTGGGATTAGACCCGCAAACGCGCCGCCGTCTCTGGGAAATTATCCGAGATTTGAATAAGCAAGGGATGACGATGCTGCTGACGACGCATTACATGGATGAGGTGGAATATTTGTGCGATCGCATTGGTATCATGGATGCCGGTCAATTGATTGAGCTTGGCACCTTGCAACAGCTGCGCTCTAAACACGGCGAAGGGTTGGTGATGAAACAACAAGGAGATCGCTGGGAATACAAATTCTTCCCCAATCTGGAACAAGCCAACGCTTATCTTGACGCTGCACCGGATAAAACTGGTATGATGGTTCGCCCGTCCAATCTAGAAGATATTTTCGTTGAACTCACAGGACGCCAGCTAGACTAACCCATTTAGTCATTCGTCTTTTATTCAGAGTCTCTTCCCCATGACGAATGACGAATGACGAATGACTGACTAATGACGAATGACTAATGATGCCTCGCCTCGCCTCGAAAATTGAAGCCATTCTTTATCTCAAGGGTAAGCCGATCTCGGTTAGCGAAATTGCCGAATATGCTGAATGCGATCGCGATAACGCCGAAGATGCCCTGATTGAACTCATGACTGACTATGCCCACCGGGATAGCGCCCTAGAAGTGGTGGAAACGCCTGAAGGCTTTACCTTACAATTGCGCTCGCCCTTTCAAGGTTTGGTAGAGGCGTTAGTGCCGCTAGACTTAGGCGTGGGAGCCTTAAGGACGCTGGCAGCGATCGCCCTCAAAAGCCCCATTACCCAATCTGAGTTGGTCGATTTGCGCGGTTCGGGAGCTTATCAGCACGTCCAGGAACTTGTCGAACTGGGTTTTATCCGCAAGCGCCGACAAGCCGATGGTCGTTCCTACTGGTTACAGGTTACGGAAAAATTTCATCAATATTTTGAAGTCGAACAACTCCCCCAACTGACTCAGCAGGATGTACCGTAAAACCAGCCATTTGGTGTTTCACAGAGCATATTTTTCAAAAAATCTCTCTATCGGCTTACATTTGATAACCAATAGTATGGAGTAGCCAAACAACACAATCGTTTACAGTAGAAGGAAAGCTACTCAAATCTTTTTATTCCAATGGTGTTTAACCCTGAATTGTTCGACCGCGAGCCTGAAGATGCACAAGTCAATCAGCTCCTCCAATATATTCAGCACCAATCTCCAGAAGTTTTAGCGCGAGTTGCCAAATCTGTCACGCCGGACATTAAGCAAATCGTCTCGCAGAACGTTCAGGGACTGGTGGGAATGCTTCCCTCAGAGAATTTTAATGTTCAAATTACGACTGACAGAGAAAATTTAGCAGGTCTATTGGCATCAGCCATGATGACTGGCTATTTCTTACGCCAGCTTGAACAACGGATGCAGCTGGATGAATCGTTGACTGGTTCTTCCCTGTCTCACAAACCTTCTAACAGCGAAAAATTCGCTGATTAAATTTAGTCAAATTCTCAGCGATATGTCATCTGCGATCGCAATTCTGTCTCTAGCTCAAGAGAGGATATTGTTTCGATGAGAAGTTATCGCCTATTTTTGGCATTTTAGGCGATCGCTTCGGTTAAAGTTGCTCGTTCCATTACCAACTTGCGATCGCATAGTTGGCAACTAGCCAATTGGCTTCCTATTTCAGGGAATTTCCCATCTGAACCTAAAAATAGTCTTAGCCGCCAGCCGCAAAAGCAGCCAATATCAAAATTGACAGTAAAAGACCCGGACTAAGCATCAGCGCTAAGGTTAACAGTTCATTGAATTCCATTTTCTTGCACCACTACTAAAGCTCATCTAATCGATAGCGATCCTAACACGGCAATCGTTTCTTCAGAAGCAATAAGCAGAATGAATTATGATTTCAAAATGTAATGAATTAGCTAGATTAAATATTTGAATTTAATCTAGCTAATTCATTACATTCTCTTCCTGCAATTCCCGAAACCTAACCCGGCTCCCCAAGCCCGGTTGGATTACTTTATGATGAGACGGATTTGACAGGGAACATTTTTACTTAATGCCAGTCCTGAAACACCTTATATTTTAAATCTTATTACAGCCATTTTCTATCAAGCATTTTTGCCTGATTTGCAGTTAAAATTTTCAGTTCATTGAAAAAAATTTCCTATAGTTTTATCAAAATGCCTTTGTTAAAGGTTATTTTGCGTTTAATACGATTGAAAGTTCCCAGAAAATAAATTTTAAAAAATACTTAGTAATCAGCCAATACAGGAAAAGAAAATCTTAGATTTTTTCTAGCATTTATCGTCAAAGCTAATGATTATACTTTCTAAGTAATTTCACCTATACAAATAGGCATAAATTCCCCCAAGTGTAAATACTTTATCTATAAAAATTTGCAAATGTTAAAAATTATTGTTAAATTTCAGGGAACGCCATAGAAGATGATACCCAGCGATGAATAAGTTCTTTTGGATTATTCCGTCACCGCCAACGCTGCAAGCCCAATCTCGTGTTTATGACCTGAAAGCGCGGCTAGACTGGGGTGAACCGGCTTTGACGATTATTGATGTAAGCGATCGCAGCCAATTTAATATTAGCCACATCATGGGAGCCATCCCCATGCCGATGAACGAATTAGTCGATCGCGCCCTCACCAAATTGGAACTCACCCGTGATATTTACATTTACGGTGAAACCGATGAAGAAACCGCAGTTGGTGCTACAAAACTGCGTGCGGCTGGCTATCAACAAGTGTCTGAAATCAGAGGGGGCGTAGCGGCGTGGAAAGCAGTAGGATTTCCAGTTGAGACGATTCTGACTGCTAGCTGTTAATGAATTTTGAACCCGTAATAGCTCAGGACTTACGCAAAGGCGCTAGATATAGCGTACAAGTTACACAAGTTGCATGGGAATAGAAGGATGTTTCAGTTCCTCAATCAAGGAATCAGAAAGCCACTGGTATTTCAC